>JAUXGG010000341.1 GCA_030622265.1 Candidatus Eiseniibacteriota bacterium | reverse complement strand
GCAGGAAATCGTTGTCGTTCCGGAGGGCCTCAAGCGCTTCCTCGAGTGAGAAGGGTACTGGCTCGATCTCCTTGGAACCCAGATCTGCCAGCCCGGAGATGTCCATGTCATGAGGGCCAAAGCCCTCGTCCTCGGGGTCTATCTTGCGCTCTATCCCATCTAAGCCCGCCATCAGCATGGCGGCGGCCGATAGGTAGCAGTTGGCCGAGGCGTCGGATGGCCTGAACTCGATCCTGGCCCGGTCGGCGGAGCTTATGTCCTTGGGTATCCTGACTGCGGCGCTCCTGTTCCCGATCGCGAAGACGAAACAGGTGGGCGCCTCAAACCCCGGAACCAGGCGCTTATAGGAGTTTGTGCTGGCACAGGCCAGGGCGAGAAGCGCCCTGCCGTGCTTCAAGATGCCGCCTATATAGTGCAGCGCCAACTTGCTCAGGTTGCCGTATCCGCCCTTCTTGTAGAAGATGTTCTTTCTCTTCTTAATGAGGTGCTGGTGGAAATGCATGCCGTTTCCGGGCTGCCCGAAGATGGGCTTGGGCAGGAAGGTCGCGCACAGGCCGTGGCGAGCCGCCACCGTCTTGATGAGGTACTTCCCCATCATTATATGATCGGCCGTCTTCTTAAGCGTTGCCGGCCGCACCTCGATCTCACACTGCCCCGCCGAACCCCCCTCATGATGGGCATACTTGACCGCGATCCCGGCCATCTCCATTTCATGCACCATCTCCGAGCGCAATTCCACCAGCCGGTCGCACGGTGGAATGGCATGGTATCCGCCCCTTGGAGCTATGAAGGGGAAGCTCTTGCTGTTGGTCTCGGGATCGATCCCGGCCTCCAGGGACTTGACTGAGTAACCTGTCACGGCGGGCAGGCCGTGTAATCGGATCTCATCGAAGACATTGAATTCGAGCTCAGGCATGAAGACCGCCTGGTCGGCTATGCCGGACTTCGCCAGATAGCGCTCGGCCCGCTCTGCCACCCTTCTCGGATCACGGGCAAACGGCTTCCGGGTGTCGGCTTCTATGCAGTCGCAGATGAAGCTGACGGCCGACGTGGTGCCGACTTCCTCGGTGAAGAAGGCCTTGGGATCCGGTATCAGACCCAGGTCGCCGCTTTCGAGCCGGGTAAAGCCGGGAATGCTGGAACCGTCAAAGTTCACGCCTTTACTGAAGAACTCCGGCCCGAAATTGGAGGCGGGAAGTCCAACCTGGTGCCACCGGCCCAGCAGGTCGACGAACTTAAGATAGACGTCCTGGGCGCCTGTTTTCTTGATGAAGCCGATCGCCTTGTTGATATCCGCCTTCTGTGTCATATTCATCCCCCCGGACAAGGAATATCAGAAACCAAGCAGCCATGCAAGCCTGGTGTGCAGCTCCGTATTGTGCTGGACTCCCTTGAAACGCTCGGCGCCCGGTCCGGCCGCGAAGACGGGAACCATCGTGGCCGTGTGATGGCCGGACCGCCGCAGTCATGGTCGGCCGTCACCACAATCGTGAGCGCCAAATCATGCTGGATCCCCTGTAAGGCCATTTATGGTATCGGCGACCCGGCGGCCCGCTTTCTCAATCTCCGGGCTCAGGCCCTCTCCTACCTCGGATCGCTTCGGCTGAATCGCCAGAAAGTAGGTCTTCGCGCCGCTCTCCTCCTCGATGAAATTGGCGAAGAGCGTGAGGATCGCGTCATGCGTCGAAAAGCCGCCGCCCTCTATCGAGTCCTTGTCGATCATCCTGATCTCACCGGGCTCACCACCAAAGTGGGCGGCATCGATGATCACGACCTTTTCAGGTGAAAAGCCGGCAATCACCCCGAGGAAATTCTCAGGGGTCTCGCCACAGTCAACAACCTTCACGCGCTCGGAGGCCGCAAGGAGGCCGGCGATGAAGGGGCCGATGCCGTCATCGCCGCACATCTCATTGCCTACACAGGCTATCACCACGCGGCCGGAGAGCATGTCGGTCAAGAGACTCTTATCCATAGTAAATCCCCACAGCGAAAAAGGGTGAATGTCAACCGTTGTTCCCGGAGAGGGCGCTATGCCGTCAGCTGCACCTTGCGCCTGCACTTGGCGCACAGCATTCTCATGACGTCGTGCCTGCCCGTTTCGAGTTCCTGATCCCGGGGCGGGACCTCCTCCATGACCTTGGCATCCCTGAGCGCCGAGAGTATCAACGTAGGATTCGAGTATGCAAGCGGGCCCAGCTTTTCAGTCACCCACCTTATATGGTCAGCGGTGCCGATTACGTCACCGCATACTTCGCAGAGCACCAGCTCCTTTTCGATCTGGGTCTTGGCAAGGCTCCTGTCGAAATAGACCAGGTGATCATACTCATTGCTAAGCTTGATACCCTTTTCGGTGATGCAGTTAGCCTCACACTGGCCGCACTGGATACACTTGTCATAGTAGAGAGTGATGGTCCGCTTCTTGTTCTCCTTATCGTCCGTGACGGTGATGTCCTTTGCAGGGCAGACCTCGGCACACCCTCCACACCCCACGCACTCCTCCTCATCATACTTGGGCTTTCCCCGGTACCGTGGGTAGGCTTCAGAAGGCTTGGCTGGAAACGGTGAAGTGTAAGGCCCGGTGAACAGCGCCCTGAACGCTTCCTTGAGAACCCTTCCCTGAAGTAGACATATTAACTTCATCTTGCCTCCCCACGCTGTGACTTGATCTCCTCCGCCCGTTCCTTGAACTTATCGACGACGCTCTTTTCCCAGAGCTTCACTCCCGAAAGATATGCTCCCCGTGCAAGGGCGTGAGCTCCGGTAGGCGATGTGATCAGCACGAATACCGCGCAGAGCCCAGCCTTTATTGATATGGCCGGGTCCGCCGTAACAATTGCCGTACCGGCCAGGATGAAGATCGTTCCAAGAGTCACACACTTGGTGGCCGCCTGCAGTCTGTTATAGACATTGGGGAGCCTGACCAGCCCCATGCAACCGAAGAAATCGAAGATCGCCCCGACAGTGATGAAGATGTACCCGACAATCATATTGTTACTCATCGAACCGCCTCCCCTCAAGGTGCTTCGAGAGGGCAAGTGTGCCTATGAAGCTAACCAGTGCCCATGCAATAGCCAGATTAATATAGAAGTCCCTCCGCATCACAACCGCGGACAGGCAGACAAAACCGACCACCACGGTACCGAAGATATCGATGGCAACGCTCCTGTCAGG
>JAUXGG010000103.1 GCA_030622265.1 Candidatus Eiseniibacteriota bacterium | reverse complement strand
TGTCGCTTCGACCGTGAGCGGCGTGGAGTCCTCTTACAGGTCGCTCAAGCGCCAGGGCAAGATAACCAGGGACATGCGCTTCATCGCCTTCGGCGGAGACGGCGGGACCTATGACATAGGGCTTCAGGCCTTATCCGGCGCCGCCGAGCGGGGCCACAGGATGCTCTACATATGCTATGACAATGAGGCGTACATGAATACGGGCATCCAGCGCTCGAGCGCCACACCCATCGGGGCGGCGACATCCACTTGCCCGGCCGGCGAAGTGATCCCGGGCAAGGTCCAGTACCATAAGGACATGACCAAGATCATGGCCGCTCACCGGATCCCCTATGTTGCCCAGGCATCGCCCAGCCACTGGAACGACCTGGTCAAGAAAGTGGAGAAGGCGCTGGCCAAGGACGGGCCGAGCTTCATAAACATCATCTCCCCGTGTCACCGGGGCTGGCGCTATCCCATGGAGGACACCATAGAGATGGCCCGCCTCGCGGTGGAGACATGCTTCTGGCCGCTCTATGAGTGTGACGAGGGGACCTGGGCCATTACTTACACGCCGAAAGAGAAGCTGCCCCTTAGCGAGTTTACGGAGAGGCAGGGAAGGTTCGCGCACTTGAAGGACCATCCCGAGGTTTACAAGTTGGGGCAGGACGAGATCGACCGCCGCTGGCTCGAGATCCAGGCGCTCTCTGGTATCGGCAATCTCTGCGTTGTGCCCTGTGAAGAGGCCGGGGACTCGAATTGACCCGGTCCTTTGCTGACAGGCTTGCTGCCCTGGTCGGCACGGGACTCTATTCGGGTTACTTTCCGGTCTTTCCGGGTACGGTGGGCAGCGCCGTGGGTGTGGTGCTCTATATTATCCTCCTCAAGGCGGGAGCCCTCACGGAGGGCTCTCCCCTGGGCTGGATAATCACCCTGGCGGTCTTGTTCGCCGTGGGTGTGCCTGCGGCCCACCGGTGCGAGAAACTCTACGGGCATGACGCGAAGCCCATCGTGATAGACGAGGTCTGGGGCATGCTGATCTCGCTTGTATATCTCCCGGTTACCTGGAAGTGGATCCTGGCCGCGTTCTTACTCTTCAGATTCTTTGACGTGGTCAAGCCTTATCCGGCGCGCCGCGCCGAGCGAGTGAGTGGTGGCCTTGGCATCATGCTTGATGACGGTGTTGCGGGGCTCTACGCACTTGTCATATTGCATATCACTAAAAGCCTGCTGGGGTGAGGTCTATGCGGGCCATCATACTTACCATCGGCGACGAGCTCACCGGCGGTCACACGATTGATACCAACTCGTCCTACCTGGCCGGGCGGATCGGCGAGCAAGGTATAAGAGTGTCCAGGCTCGAGACTGTCGGGGATGATGTGAAAGTTATCGCCAGGCAGATCGAGATCGCGCTTGGTGACGCCGACCTCGTTTTTGTTACCGGCGGGCTGGGACCGACGAGCGACGACATCACCAAAGAGGCCGTTGCCCTGGCCACCGGGAGGAAGATGGTGATCGATCCCGGGCTGAGGGCACAGCTGGAGGCGAGGTTCAAGCGGTATAAATCGGCGACCCCCGCCGTGGTCGATTCACTTGCCAGTATTCCTGAGAACTCCGAGATCATCGAGAACCGGGCGGGCGCCGCCGCGGGCTTTTCCATAGAACACGGAGACGCGCGAATCTTCGTGATGCCCGGGGTGCCGCACGAGATGGAAGCCGTTTTCGTCCATGGCATATTGCCGATCCTCAGGCGTCTGCCGAGGTCGGAGGTTACCATTACCAGGGTGCTTAAGACCACGGGCATGAGCGAGTCGACGATTGCCGGCAAACTTGAGCCGGTGATCGATGAGATCGAGGCGGGACTTGGCTACCTTCCCCGGCCGGGAGGTGTCGAGCTCCGCCTCACGGCGCGCGGTTCCGAGGACCGGGTGATGAGGATCCTATCGGAAAGCACGAGGATCATAACCGCGGCCCTGGGTGAGCGCGTCTATTCGCCGGAGGGTGAAGATATCCACTTCGTTGTAGGCAGGATGCTGATTGACCGCGGAGTGACCATTGCAGTTGCCGAATCATGCACCGGCGGTCTCATAGGTCATCTGCTTACGCAGGTTCCGGGAATCTCCGCGGTCTTTGACAGGGCTATCGTCGCATACAGCAACAGCGCGAAGACCGACAGCCTGGATGTTCCAGCCGCCTTGATCGAGGAACATGGGGCGGTGAGTCCCGAGGTCGCCGAGGCAATGGCGCGCGGAGTAAGAGAAAGAGCGGGAACCGACATAGGACTTTCGACGACCGGCATTGCGGGTCCGGGCGGAGGGACCGAAGAGAAACCGGTGGGCCTGGTCTACTTCGGCCTTGCCGGTTTGGAAGGCTCGGAAACGGGCAGGATGGTTTTCCGGGGTTCGCGAGAGATCGTCAAGCTCAAGGCTGCGGTGCATGGCCTTGATCTTGTGCGATGTCACCTGCTGGGTCGGGGGCTTTAGGCCGGTGGAGAATTCACGTATGGAAGGTGCTCGAGCTGAGGCGATACGTGCCTTTATAGCGGTTCCTGTGAGCGATGAGGTGAGGTCGACCGTTGAGGCCCTCGAGCAGGAGCTCAGGCGGATCGGGGCGGATGTCAAATGGGTGGTTCCCGGCAATGTCCATCTTACGCTTAAGTTCCTGGGGAACATCCGGCCGGACGATGTCGAGCATCTCAAGATCTCACTCCGCGAGGCGCTGGGGGGCGTGACCTCCTTCGAGGCTACTGTTGCCGGATTGGGGACGTTTCCCCGGGGCCGCGGCAAGCCCCGCGTGGTCTGGATGGGGCTCGAGTCGGGCGTCGACAACCTGCGAAGTCTGGCCGGCAGGGTCGAGGACGCCTGCGCCTCGCTCGGCTTCGAGCGCGAGAAGCGGCCCTTCGCCGGACACCTCACGATCGGCCGCGCGCGCAGCGGTGGAGGCAGGCTTAAGGAACTGGCCGAAGGGGCGAGAGAGCTCCGATTTAATCCCTTGCAACTCAGGGTCGATAGGGTTAATCTCGTTAGAAGCAGGCTTAGTCCCGAGGGGCCTACCTACACAGTTCTCGAGAGTTTCTCTCTCGGTGGTTAATGAGAAGGGGGGCTGGGCAATGGCAGCTAAGCAAAGAACAAAACCTGCTGCTGAGAGCATTCCAAGCAGTGACACCAAAGCCAAGGACAGGGCGCTCGATGCGGCTATCACCCAGATAGAGCGGCAGTACGGCAAAGGTTCTATCATGCGGTTGGGCGAGGGACCATCCAGGGCCGAGATCGGGGTTATTCCCACCGGTTCGGTCGGACTCGATCATGCGCTCGGCGTCGGCGGCGTGCCGAGAGGCCGGGTCATCGAGGTATTCGGACCCGAATCATCGGGAAAGACCACCCTGGTACTTCACATCATCGCCAGTGCCCAGAAGCTGGGAGGAATGGCGGCTTTCGTGGATGCGGAGCATGCGCTCGATCCGGACTACGCGAAGGCCCTCGGAGTGGACATCGACAACCTGCTGGTGTCGCAGCCGGACACGGGTGAGCAGGCGCTGGAGATCACCGACATGCTGGTGAGGAGCGGGGCGCTTGACGTGGTCGCGATCGATTCGGTCGCCGCGCTGGTGCCGCGCGCCGAGATCGACGGCGAGATGGGGGAGACCCAGATCGGACTCCAGGCCAGGCTGATGTCCCAGGCCCTGAGGAAACTGACCGGCTCAATCAGCAAGTCACGCACGTGCGTGATCTTCGTCAACCAGATCAGGATGAACATCGGCGTGATGTTCGGCAACCCCGAGACCACCTCCGGTGGACGGGCGCTCAAGTTCTATTCGTCCGTCAGGATCGACATCCGTAGAATAGGCTCCATCAAGGATGGCGACCAGGTGGTCGGGAACAGAACCCGGACCAAGGTGGTCAAGAACAAGGTGGCCCCGCCCTTCAGGCTGGCGGAATTCGACATCCTCTATGGTACCGGCATATCGTATGAGGGCGAGCTCATCGACCTGGGTGTGATCCATAATATCATTGAGAAGAGCGGCACGTGGTATTCCTTCGGGAAGGAAAGACTGGGTCAGGGAAAAGACAATGCGCGCAAGTACCTTAAGGAAAACGACGAGCTGAGGGTCGAGATTGACACAAAGGTAAGAGAGGCCCTGGAGCTACCCATACCGTCGGCCAAGAGCGCGTCAACTGAATGATGTGACCGGGTTTGAAACATGACCGGTTTTGAATCTTCGCCTGTAGTCTCCGTCGTGGAGCGTGTCCCCAGGAAAAGCGAGTATCTCGTAAAGCTCTCCGATGGGTCTGAGATAAGGGTTCTCGAGAATGATCTCGGCCGGTTCGGCCTGGAGGTGGGCGCCTGTGTCGACCGGGCACAGGCGGAAGCGATCGATTCCGCGTACGCTTATGGCAAGGCCCGCCAGGCTGCCATGAGGCTCCTAAAGGTCAGACCCAGAACCGAAGTGGAGCTCAGGAAACAGCTCCGGGCGAGGAAGATCCCCGGCGCTGCATCGAACAGGCTGATCGAGGACCTCAAGGCCGAGGGCCACGTGGATGACCGGGTCTTTGCCCGGCTATGGATAACGGAAAAGATCTCAAGAGGCACTCATGGCAGGAAGCTCCTCGAGCATCAGCTCAGGGCCAGGGGCATCACGAGGGAGGTCCTGGAAGAGGTGCTGGCGGGGGAGTACAGTGTTGAGGCCGAGACCGGGGTCGCGAGGGAACTTGCGGTGAAGAGATTCTCAAGGTTCGGCCACATGCCGGAGGCCGCGGCAAGGCGGAGGGTGTTCGGCCACCTCTTGAGACGCGGTTTCGCCTCTGAAGTGGCGGCGGACGCTGTTGACTACGCCGCCGGTCGATCGAACGGAGAAGACTGAACATGAAGTCAAATGAACTCCGCAAGGCTTTCCTGGACTACTTCCGGGACAGGGGTCATACGGTGGTGCCGAGCGCTTCGCTGGTCCCCGAAGGTGACCCTTCATTGCTTTTCAACATAGCGGGCATGGTGCAGTTCAAGCAGTTCTATGCGTCCAAGGGGGCAATCCCCTTCACCAGGGCGGCATCGGTGCAGAAGTGCCTTCGTGCGAACGATCTCGACGAGGTCGGACGTACTGCCATGCACCATACTTTTTTTGAAATGCTGGGCAACTTCAGCTTCGGCGATTACTTCAAGCAGGAGGCCATCGAGTGGGCCTGGGATTTCATCACCAATGTCGTCGGCCTGCCCGTGGAGAAGCTCTATATCACGATCTATGAGGACGATGACGAGGCCGAGAATATCTGGGTCGAGCAGATGGGCATTGCCCGCGAGAAGATCTATCGCCTGGGCAAGTGTGACAACTTCTGGGGACCTGCGGGCCTTACCGGAGCCTGCGGCCCGTGTTCGGAGATTCACTTCGACCGGGGCAGCGAGGTCGGCTGCGGTAGCCCCGATTGCACGCCCGCGTGTGACTGTGACCGCTTCGTTGAGGTCTGGAACCTGGTATTCCCGCAGTTCTTCCAGGATGAGGAAGGCAATCAGGGCCCGCTGGAGCGAAAGGGTGTCGACACGGGGATGGGTCTGGAACGCCTCGCCATGGCAAGCCAGGGCGCCGGGTCCACCTTCGAGACCGACATCTTCCTGCCCATCATCGAATTCGTGAAGGACGAAGCCAATATCGATCGCAAAGACACCTCGCAGGAAGTGGCGGTACGCGTGATCGCGGATCACGCTCGCGGCTTGTGCTTCGCCATCTCCGAAGGGGTGCTTCCCTCCAACGAGGGGAGAGGCTATGTGATCAGGAGAATCTTGAGGCGCGCTGTTGTCAAGGCCCTGGAGCTGGGAATCCGGGAGGCCTTCATCTACAAAGTCGCGGGCCGGGTAATCGATGTAATGAGGGATGCCTACCCCGAGATCACTGATAACCAGGAAAAGATTGCGCTTATTATCAAGGCCGATGAGGAGCGCTTCGAGAAGACCCTCTCGAGGGGCATGGCCATCCTTAAGGATGCTCTGGAGGATCTCAAGGCAAAGAAGGACGATGTGGTTCCCGGCGATATCGTCTTCAAGCTCTACGACACTTACGGATTCCCGGTCGAGATAACCCGGGAACTGGCGGAGACACAAGGTTTCAAGATCGACCTGGACAGCTTCGAAAGCGAGATGGAAACCCAGCGCGAGCGGGCACGCAAGTCAAGCAAGATAGGCGGTGACCAGGAGGTCGCCGACGACATGGGCCGGGCGCCGGAGAGCTTCGTCGGTTACGAGGCTCTCGAGGTCCCCACGGTCATATCGTCCATGAGGCGCCGCGGTGGCGACGTGGAGTCGGCATCCAGCGGCGAGGAAGTTGAAATCGAACTTGAGAGAACTCCTTTCTACCCCGAGGGTGGCGGCCAGGTGAGCGATGTGGGCACGCTGGCCGGAAACAGTGGAAAGG
Source organism: Candidatus Eiseniibacteriota bacterium (assembly GCA_030622265.1). Lineage (GTDB taxonomy): Bacteria > Arandabacterota > Arandabacteria > Arandabacterales > Arandabacteraceae > JAUVJV01. The sequence continues at coordinate 3 of JAUXGG010000103.1, read as the reverse complement.
GCT
>JAUXGG010000319.1 GCA_030622265.1 Candidatus Eiseniibacteriota bacterium | reverse complement strand
TCCGGCAGGCCGGGAAGCAAACGTGGTCAGGGTTGCGGGAAGGAAGGACATAAGGGACAGGCTGTTTGACATGGGCATAATGCCCGGTGTGAGGATACGCATGGAGCGCATTGCGCCGGTGGGTGACCCGGTAGATGTCGTGGTGAAGGGCCATCATCTTTCCCTGAAGAAAGCTGAGGCCGGGGCAGTCATGGTGGAGGAGATCGGCTAGATGATACCCCTGTCTCAATGGGTACGATCTTCTTCGTGGGCTAGCGTATCAAGGGGTAATTACCATACCGGCCGAGCGCGCCGGAACAGTAACGGAGGACAGGTGATGAAACAGGTTTTTCTCGTTGTACTTATGGTGGGACTGATCGGCCTTCTGCCGATGACCCTGCTGGCATCAGACCGAACGGGCGGCATAGAAGGTACGATCATTGATGGGGAGACGGGCAAGCCCATGCCCTTTGTGAATATCATTGTGCAGGGCTCACCGGTTGGAGACGCCACTGACACTAATGGACATTACTCCATCCCGCGTGTTGTTGAAGGTGAATACGACATGATTGTCTCTATGATGGGCTACGGGAAGGTCACAAAGCGAGTCAAGGTTACGGCCGGCGAGGTAGCAATTGTCGATTTCGAGCTGGCCGTCTCGGCAATCGAGATGGGAGAGGTGGTCGTGACCGGGACCCGGACGCCAAGATATGTCAAGGAGGTGCCCGTACGTACGGAGGTTATCACGCGCAAGACAATCAGGGACAAGGCCGCCTGCAATATCTACGAGGCCCTGGAGGGCGAACCGGGCGTGCAGGTTGAACAAGCATGCCAGGCCTGCAACTTCAGCACAGTAAGGCTGCAGGGCCTCGGCCCCGACCATACTCAGATGCTTATTGATGGGCAGCCTGTTTATACAGGTTTGGCTTCTGTGTATGGGCTCCAGCAGATAGGGACATCCGGCGTGGAAAGGATGGAGATCGTCAAGGGTGCGGGATCCGCCCTGTATGGGAGCCAGGCCGTTGCCGGCGCCATAAACCTCATTTCAACAATGCCGGGGCCTAGTCCGCAATTCGACCTGCTGCTTCAGTACGGCAGCTATGGCACGTCTCGGGTGGAGCTCGGGGCCTCCTCCACGATAGACAGGGTCGGCTTCGTGATCTTCGCGCAGAGGGCCTCAGGCGACGCGATTGACGAGACGCGAGACGGCCAGACTTCCGGTGAAGTGAGAAACCCGGACGGGATATCCGACAGGGTGATGACCGAATCCACAAACCTCGGCTTCAATGTGACAATCGATAGTCTAAGTTCAGGCGACCGGATGACGATCCGCGGGAGAAGCGTCCGGGAGATGAGGCGCGGTGGCGTGATGGACGAAGGTATTTACACGAATCCTTTTACGCCGGGAACGGAGCGGATCATCACGGATCGTCATGTCCTGGACGGGACCTACAAGAAGGCATTCTCGGACGGGAGTGATATCAGTGTCACCGCAGCCTACGCCCACCACGAGAGAGACGCGACCAATGACACTTTCGTCGGCGATTACGAGGACGCTAACGGCGAACTGCCTCCGCTTGACATGCTTCGACCCTACGTCGCTGATGAAGATGTTTACACAACCAATGTCGACTATGGGTATCTCTTCGGCAGGCACCGGCTACTCACAGGGCTTCAGTATACACACAACCGGCTCGAGGAATCCGGGATGTACGTCGTCGTGGACGAGGACGATCTTGCCTACGGCACGGGCTACGCCTCGGAGAGTGAGAAGCACGCCAACGATGTCGGGCTGTACCTGCAGGACGAATATGTCCGCGACGAGAAACTGGAGATCGTGGCCGGTCTCCGGGTGGACATGCATCGATCCGAGGACAACTTCTTCGGGTCTGGAAACGCGGCACCCCAGGAGGCCGAGCCGGTCAAGTACGATGAGACCTCCGTCAATCCCAGGCTGGCTCTAAGGTACAAGATTAAGTCCGACATTTACCTGAGGGGAAGTTTTGGGACCGGATTCAGGGTGCCATACGGCTTCTCCGAGGATCTTCACCTGTGCAGTGGTTCCCCCAGGATCTGGAAGGGGCCGGGGCTCATGCCCGAGAGCTCCAGAAGCCTGACGCTCTCCGCCGACTGGGAGGGCAACAAGACCCAGTGGGGGATCAATTTCTACCGGACCTATCTGATGGACAAGATCGGCATTGTGGATGCGAGCGATGAAGCTGCGAGGATGGGCTATACTTATGAATGGAAGAACATCGACGATGCCTATGTGCAGGGATTTGAGCTCTATGCAGGCTGGCAACCAGTTCAGTGGATGGATCTCGATGCCAGTGTGACTCTCAACCATGGCGAATATGAGAATGTAAGAGACGACTGGGTCGGTACTCCCTACGAGGGCGACAGCAAGTACATATCCCGCTTCGCCGAGTATACCGCCGGGCTTGATTTTACCATTCCCGGGCACGGTTGGGATTTTGTATCCGGTGCCTATCTCACTGGTCCCATGTATATCGACTACTATGCTGATGGCGATGGTCCGACCAAGATCAAGAAAACCGCCCCATTCTGGATAATCAACGGAAAGGTCTCCAAGCGCGTTTTCCGCCAGGTGAATCTGTTTGTGGGCGGAAGGAACCTGACCAACTACGTACAGCCTGAGAAGCACATAGATGATGCGGCGTTCATGTACGCACCTGTATACGGACGCATGTTCTACGGTGGTATCGGGCTGTAGCTATTGGGTACATGATAGGAGGAGCACTGCCCGCCCGTGAGGGCGGTCAGTGCCATCCTTCAATAGCTGGGCCGGTACCGGTACCGTTAACAGTTACTCGTCATCTTCTCCGCCGGGACCCCACTGGACCCCCGCCATTATGCCAGGCTCCTCAAACTCGAGGTAGTAACCGGTCAGCGTCAGCCAGTCTGTCGCGAAAACCGCCAGGCCGAGATGGGAGTTGATTCCATCGTAAGTGTAGAAGGAGCTGACTCTGTCGAAGAACGTCAGCGTTAGGGTGCCCAGGCCCCAATCCTCCTCGAAATCCGGAAGGTCTGTGGCATAGCCCCCTGCGAGACCGACCCCGAAGCGCCCCTCGACAATCTCCAGGGTTTTGGCAAGTATAATGAATGCGGACTGATCACTTCCGCCTGTTTGCACGCTGCCCGTCCCCAGGATGAGCGCCGGACGCCAACCCTCCACATCTTGTGTAATCGGCGCGAACCGAACACTCCAGATAATCTCTTCCGCATCGACTGCATAGCCGATGCCGGCATCCATCCAGGGGAACAGCCCATAGCGAAGATTGAAAACGGCAGTTTCCTCTTCCCCATCAGGGATGTAGAGCACCGAGCCAAACAATGTTGCCGGAGC
>JAUXGG010000053.1 GCA_030622265.1 Candidatus Eiseniibacteriota bacterium | reverse complement strand
CGATATTGTTGTGGACTTCTCCCTTGCTGCCGCATTCGATCAGGTCGTGCATGTTTGTGAAGAACTTGGGAAACCCCTGGTGAGCGGTACGACGGCGGTAGAGGGTAAAGAATCCAAACTTGCCGGCCTCGCGGGCAAGGTCCCGGTTGTAAGCGCCCCCAATATGTCGGTGGGCGTCAATGCGGTGTTCGCCATCTCCGAAGTCCTGGCCGGGACCATCGGGGACACCTCCGACATTGAGATCGTCGAGACCCACCATCGCACCAAGCGTGATGTCCCGAGCGGAACAGCCCTGGAGATAGCGAGGATCATCGGTGATGGGACAGGTAAGAGTGTCAGGGTGGGAAGGAGCGGGGACAATAGCGGGAGAGGAGATGAGATTTTCATCCACTCCTTAAGGACCGGCGATGTGCCGGGTAAGCATACAATCGCCTTTTCATCCGCAGGGGAGACCCTGGAGATTGTCCATACGGCTCACTCGAGAGCTTGCTTCGCCGCCGGGGTCGTGCGAGCGGTCAGGTTTATTGCGGATTCTCAGCCGGGCCTGTACAATATGATTGATGTCTTGGGACTTAAACCCTAAGGGGAGGTGCTCTCTTGAAGGAAAGATCGTGGGTAATGATCTTCATCATCGCCGTGGTAGTAGCGGGGGCGGTTTCCTTTCTGGTACTTCTCTACCTTGGCGCCCTTCTGCCCAATGGTCGGACTCTGGCCTTTGGCGACAAGATCGGGCTCATAAAGGTGGAGGGAGCGATCTACAATTCCAGCCCTGTGGTTGATGAGATAGTCAAATTCGGCAAGGACGATGATATCAAGGCCCTGCTTGTCAGGATAGACAGTCCCGGAGGCGTCGTTGCGCCTTCCCAGGAGATCTACGAGGAGCTCAAGAAGGTCAGCGACCAGGGCAAGCCCGTGGTTGTCTCCATGGGCGGGCTTGCCGCCAGCGGGGGATACTATGTCGCCTGCGGAGCCGATTCCATTGTCGCCAATCCCGGCACGCTCACAGGAAGCATAGGCGTCATAATGCGTTTCGCGCAGGCCGAGGAGCTCTTAAGGAAGATCGGCGTCGGCTATGAAGTCGTGAAGACCGGTGAATATAAGGATATCGGTTCACCCTCCAGGCCCCTGACAGCCGAGGAGCGTGTGCTTCTGACCGATCTCCTCGATGATGTCTATGACCAGTTCGTATCCGTGATCGCCACCGAGCGGAACCTGAGCAGGGAATACGTTGAGGGGTTCGCCGACGGCAGGCTCCTTACCGGCCGCCAGGCCTATGAGATGGGCCTCGTGGATACCCTGGGTAATCTCCAGGACGCTATAATGCTGGCAGCGGCGATGGCCGGGATCGACGGGGAGCCTGTGATCGTAAGACCTCGCCGCAAGACCTTTACCCTGTGGGACCTGCTCAACGATCTTGCGGGCTCCGCCTCAAAGGCAGCCAAGAGCAGCGGCATGTCCCTGGAGTACTCCTTCCGGTAGGAGGGTGGCCACAGCGCCGGGTTTCGGGAAAAAGGGGACAGCGCCCTTTTCCCGTATTGAAAGGGCGCTGTCCCCTTTTTCTCTTGTTCCGCAGCGGCGGATCTCCCGGCCCGACGGCCAATTGCAGAAAAAGAGTGTCCAGCCCCTTTTTTTCTTTGACAAGGCGTCGGCGTTTCTGCTAACTTCTTGCGAGCAAACCAGTAGAGGGAATGACTTTGCCTATATTCGAATATGAATGCGCTAAGTGTAAAAAGACCTTTGAGCTGCTGGTCTTAGGTGGTTTGCCTAAAACAGTTAAGTGTGAGTTCTGCGGCTCGAAGAAATCGCAGAAGTTGCTTTCCAGTTTCAGTGTCGGAGCAGGGAAGTCCGGGAAGTCAAGCCGGAGGAAGTCCTCGAGTGCGTGCACCACATGTAGCTCCGAGAGCTGCAGCACATGTGGTTAGGCTCTCGGAAAGGGGGCAGAGATGACCAAGGCCGATTTGGTTGAGAAAGTCGCTGGTGCAACTGGTCTTACGAAGCGAGACGTTGGGGTTGTGGTTGATCTCCTTCTGGAGACGATATCGAAGGCTCTATCAGACAAGGAGCACATCGAGATCAGGGGCTTCGGCAGCTTCAAAGTAAAGACCAGAAAGGCCCGGATCGCGAGGAATCCCAGGACAGGCGAGAAAGTGGATGTACCCGAGAAGATGGTGCCCTACTTCAAAGCCTCCAGGGAATTAGTCAAACTCGTTGATTCCAAGTAGCCTTTCTAGTATATACAGACCAACAGTCTAAAGATAAGAGAACACCGGATCGGGGGTGAACCGCTTGCCTTGTGGTAAGAAAAAGAAGAAGAGCAAGATCAAAACGCACAAGCGTAAGAAACGGCTCAGAAGAGACAGACACAAGAAGAAGAAGAGATAATCTGCGTAGGTGGAAATCAGTCGAGAAGATGTACTTTCCGCACTGAACGAGGCCGGCTCCAAAGGCCTTAAGATCCAGGATATCGCCCACCGGCTTGGACTTCGCTCCAGAGAATTCAAGACGCTGAGATCGCTGCTTGATGAGCTTGAAAGAGACGGTGCCGTTGTATGCGGCCGGCGAAGGCGCTATCAGTTGCCGGGGCACGCCGGTTTTCTTAAAGGACGTGTCTTTGGCTATGGCCGGCAGGTGGCCGTGTTTACTCCCTCGGATGGATCCGCTGACTTAAGAATCGCAGGCGACAACCTTAAACCCGCTCATCACGGCGACCTGGTCATAGCCCGCTCTGTGAGAGGCGAATCGGGGGACAAGGAGGCCCAGGTGGTCCGGGTCCTGGAGCAGGCCCCCGCCGAAATCCTCGGGCGCATCGCTCCCGGCAGAGGCGGAAGGAAAGCCCATGTGGACCATGACCATCTCCACAAGAACATCTCCCTGGAAGGGCGATCGGAAGCCCGGCCCGGCGACCATGTTCTGGTCAAGGTCGGAAGATGGGGCGAAAGCTCCGAGCACACAAGGGGAAGAGTGACCGCGGTCCTGGGGGGAAGCTCCAGTCCGGCCGAGGATTTTGTCCGCATAGTAAAAGAATTCAATCTCCCTCTGAGTTTCCCCCGGGGCGTGGACGATGAGGCCGAGGCCATTCCGGGTACCATACCCGAGGCCGAGATAAAGCGCCGTGAGGATCTCACTTCACTTCTTACCTTCACCATCGATCCTGAGGATGCCAAGGACTTCGATGATGCCGTATCGGTAGAGAAGCAATCCAGAGGGAATCTCAGGGTAGGTGTTCACATCGCGGATGTGAGCCATTATGTGGCCCGGGGGTCGCTGCTGGATAAGGAGGCCATGGCCCGCGGCAGCAGCGTCTATCTGGTGGACAGGGTGATACCCATGTTGCCGCACAGGCTATCCAGCGACATGGCCTCCCTTATGCCCGATGTCCCCAGGCTGGCCATGACCCTCTTTATGGACGTGGACCGGCACGGGGAAGTGAGCTCCTATGAGATCAAGGAAAGTGTGATCAAGAGCAAGGCCAGGCTCACCTATGCCGAGGCCCAGCACCTGATTGAAAAGGGCGCCGGCTGGCGCGCACGCAAGGAGACCAAAGCCATAGCCGAAGCTCTAAAGCTGGCCAATGGCCTGAGAGAGACCCTCAAGGCCAGGCGCAACCGGCGTGGCTCGATCGAGCTCGAGACCCCGGAAGTCGACATCGTGCTTGATGATGCGGGTAACGCGATCGGGGTCAGGCCGGCCGCGAGACTTGAGGCCCACAACCTGATCGAAGAGCTCATGATTCTGGCCAATGAAACCATCGCCGAGCATATGTCCTATCTCGGGAGGAGCTTCATTTACCGTGTCCACGAAGTCCCCGCCACCGATGACATGAATGACCTGGCCGTCTTCGCCGCGAGCCTGGGCCACCGCTTCAGGTGGACCAAGGGCACCTCGCCCCATACGCTTCAGTCACTGCTTGATAAGGTAAAGGGGCGCCCGGAGGAGTACGTGGTTACCATGTTCCTCCTAAGAAGCCTCAAGAAGGCCATCTATTCTGAGAGAAACGTGGGCCATTTCGGGCTCGCCAGCAAATGCTACACCCATTTCACCTCGCCCATCAGGCGCTACCCCGATCTGGTGGTACACAGGCTCCTGAAACGCTTCGGGCTTCGCAAGGTAGCCCCGAGGGACAGGCAGGCCATATCCAATTTCGTAAGAAAAGCGGCGGAGATCGCATCCATCCGTGAGATGGAAAGCGACAATGCCGAACGGACATCCATCAAGGCCAGGATCGCCGAGTACATGGAAGGCAAGATAGGGGAGGAGTACTGGGGTGTCATCTCAGGAGCGAAGAGCTTCGGTTTCTTCGTGATGTTGGACGAGACCCTGGTCGAAGGTCTTGTCCATGTGTCCAGGTTAGGAGATGACTACTATACGCTGGACCGAACTGGTACAATGCTCGTTGGCGCCCGGGGTTCGGGGCACTACCGGGTGGGAGACAAGGTGCGCGTCCGGGTGGCTAAGGTCGACAGGGAGCGCCGGGAAGTCGACTTCGAGATCCTCGAGGTCGAGGGTCGGACCATGAGGTCCTCGGAGAAGCCCGAGCGTGGGAGCAAGGCGAGGAAGAGCAAGCACCACTGGGAGTCCCAGGAGTCGGCCAAGAAAGACAAGGCCAAGAAGGCGCAGGCCGCTGACAGGAAGACCAGCTCCGGCGGCAGGCGGAGGGGAGGCGTCACCAGAAGCCTGAAAAGCAAGCCAAAGAAGACCGTAAAGCGCAGTAGGCCCAGGAGACCTCGAAAGACTGGAAGGTGAGCAACATGGCAGACGGTGAGGTAAGAGTAAGATTCGCACCCAGCCCGACCGGGTTCTTACACGTGGGCGGCGCGAGAACAGCTCTCTTTAACTGGCTCTTTGCCCGGAACCAGGGCGGCAAATTCATTCTGCGCATAGAAGACACCGACCTGGAACGCTCCACCGAAGAGTCATACCAGGCCATCATCGATGCCATGAAGTGGCTCGGCCTTGACTGGGATGAGGGTCCCATCGTGGGCGGTGACTATGGGCCTTATGCCCAGAGCGAGCGAAGAGACCTCTACCGTGAATGGGCCCAGAGGCTACTTCAAGAAGGAAAAGCCTACTACTGCTTCTGCTCCTCCGAGATGCTCACCGGGATGAGGGAGGAACAGAAGAAGCAGGGCAAGGATCCCAAGTATGACGGCAGGTGCAAACTGCTGCTTCCCGATGAGGTAGGCCACCGCATAGCCGAGGGTCAGCCCCACGTCATAAGATTCAAGATGCCGCAAGAGGGCGAGACCGTGGTGCATGATATCGTACGCGGCGATGTCACCTTCAATAATACCCAGTTAGATGATTTCGTGATTATCAAGTCCGATGGGTATCCAACCTACAACTTCGCCGTCACCGTCGATGATGCCCTGATGAAGATAAGCCATGTAATAAGAGGAGAGGATCATCTTTCCAATACGCCCAAGCAGATAAGGCTCTACCACGAGCTGGGTATCGAGCCGCCCCGCTATGCCCATGTGCCGCTCATCCTGGGTGAGGACAAGACCCGGCTGAGCAAACGCCACGGGGCTACCTCGGTGGGGCAGTTTAAGACCGACTGCTACCTGCCGGAGGCCATGGTCAACTATCTTGCCCTCTTAGGCTGGGCTTATGATGACAAGACAGAGCTTTTCAGCCGCGATGATCTTGTTCAGAAGTTCTCGCTTGAGCGCGTGAGCTCCACCGGGGCGGTCTTCGACTATGCGAAGCTCCAGTGGATGAATGCCGAGTACATGAAACACCGGTCGCTTGATGATAAGGTCACGCTCGTGCTGCCCCATCTTGAAGCCGCCGGACTTATTACTTCACCGCTCGATGACGAGATGATGCAGTTTATCCGGCAGCTCGTTGAGGTGGTGGGGGAGAGAGTGAAAGTCGCCAACCAGATCCCGGAACATGTCGGCTTCTTCTTCACAGAAGACGTGGACTATGATCCCGAGGCAGCCGAGAAGTTCCTCAAGCAGCACTATGTGGGACCTGCGTTTAAGATCCTTGAAGAGCGTCTGTCTGCGCTTGAGGAGTTTGAGCAAGCAACCATCGAACCCGTGATGAGGGGTCTGGTCTCTGAGATGGGAATGAAGGCCCGCGACCTCTTCCAGCCCGTCAGGGTGGCGCTTACCGGGACCCGCCAGAGCCCCGGCCTCTTTGAGGTGATGGTGCTCCTGGGCAAGGACAAAGTCCTCGCGCGCCTCCGGAGAGCAAGAAAAGAGTTCTCGTAGTAAAAGCGGAAAATAGGGGACAGACACCTATTTCGACTTGCGAAATAGGTGTCTGTCCCCTTTTTCCTAACCCCCATAAACATTGACAGCTCGGGAGCCGAATCGTATATTAGGACAGTCCTACAACACCCTGGGTTGGGGCGTCGTCTAATGGTAGGACAGCAGACTCTGGATCTGCCTGTGGGGGTTCAAATCCTCCCGCCCCAGCCAGTATCATCTGACTTGTGGACATATGTATCGGAACCCTGTGCAGACCGGTTCTACTTCTTAGGAGCAGTGCGACATGACAACCCTGAACGACGTTAGAGTGGGTGGGAAGCCCATAAGAGAGTGGACTATCAAGGATCACAACAAGGCGCTTAATGATTTAGGTGCGCATATCTATGAACCGCTGGATGGTGTTCTGGTCCTGGGGGCCGGGTCCAAGCCCTGGACGCTCAAGGTCAGGATGGAAACCGGCAGTGGTGAGGAGAAAGAGACCGAGGTCGTGGACGCCCTCGCTTGCTATTCCGCGGTCCCATTTGGCCACAATGATAAAGTCATGGTTGAAGGCGTGCAGGAGTTTATCGGCAGAATGGCCACAATCCCCCGGTCTATCTCCCACGAGTACCTCGGGCCCTGGCTGGTTGCTCTTCAGGAATACACCGAGATGGACATGTTCCTGCCCAAGAACAGCGGAACCGAAGCCAATGAGGCGGCCATAAAGGTCATAAGGAAGTGGGCCCGTAAGCATGGGGGTAAGGATGGAAAGGGCATCTGCGACCCCATCATCCTCGCCGCCAAGAATTGCTTCCACGGTCGGGGTTTTGGTTCCACGACCCTCATGACCAGTGACCTCGAAGGGTGTGACATCGGCCCGCTGCTTCCCGGGATAGACCATATACCCTTCAATGACATCCCCGCGCTGGAAGCCAAAATAAAGGAGTACGACGGGAGGGTGGCGGCCTTTATCTTGGAGCCCATCCAGGCGGAGGCAGGCATCTTTGTTCCCGATGATGGCTATCTTAAGCGAGTGCAGGAGATTCTTAAGGCCAACAATGCCCTGATGGTTCTGGATGAGATCCAGACCGGTTACGGGAGACTCGGCGCCAACTTCGCCTGGCAGTTCTACGGTCTCGATACCCCGGATCTTATTACCATCGGCAAGGCCATGAGCGCCGGGTTCCTTCCCATAAGCTGCCTCTGCGGGAAGAAAGAAATAATGGAGCTCTTCACGCCGCACACCGAAGGGAGCACGTTCGGTGGTTTCCCGCTCGCCGCCTATGTAGGTATGCTCACCATTGCGGAGCTAAAGCGAAGGAACATGACCCAGCTGGCCGCAGAGTCAGGCAAGTACCTCCGGGGAATACTGGCTGATGTTGCCGCGAAGCATCCCGAGAAGGTCAAGGAGGTCAGAGGTGAGGGGATGCTGGTTGGAGTTGAGGTCTTCCCCAAATTCGAGGGCCACGAGCTCAGCATGGGGATGCTAAGGAACGGCGTCTATGCCAAGGAGACCCACAAGACCAATCTCCGCATAGCGCCGCCCATTGTCATAGACAAGGAAGGCATGGATGCGATAGCATCAGCCCTTGATAAAACTCTGGCGGACCTGTAGCATCAAGCGGCGTTGTTGTCAGCGAAGCCAACCTGAATGATTGGAGGGACCCTGATGAGGCAAGCGATACTTGGTGCTTTTTTGCTGTTCGTGGTGTTCTCTTGCGCCCATGCGGAGGATCTCAGCACCACCGAGACCAAACCAATCCAGATAGCTCTCTTCAATCCAGCTCAGGTGTTCAATGAGAGCATGGGCATCAAGGGTGTGAGGCTCAATCTCCTCTACGGCCGGAATGTCTTTGTTAAGGGGATCGACGTCGGCCTGGTGAACACATGTGGTAGCGGCGAATCGGTCGGATTCCAGTCGGGAATTCTCGGTTTTGTGGAAGGTGACTTCCTGGGTATCCAGATCAATGCTTTCAACATGACCCAGGACGAGTTTT
>JAUXGG010000298.1 GCA_030622265.1 Candidatus Eiseniibacteriota bacterium | reverse complement strand
TCACCAACCGGTGGCAGCCCGGTACCCAATGGCTCTGATGGTAAGTTCGCCGGCGCACCGGCCAGCGTGGACAGCTTCGTCCATACCGGGTTGGTGAATGGCACAACTTACTACTATATCTGGTTTGCGGGAGATGAGGTTTCCAACTACTCCATCCCTCAGAGCGTGAGCGGAACGCCCCAGGATGTCACTCCACGCGACGGCCTGCAGGTGACCACGGCCCAGGCCCAGCCGGATGGGTCGATCAAGGTGATCTGGATGACGGCAGATGATGAGGATATTGAAGGTGTCCTCATTCGCTACTCCCTCGATGGTCCCCCGGGATCGATCAGCTCGGGCTCACCCGTGCCCAACGGGGCCGACGGCAAGTTCTCTACCGCTCCGGCCGCGCGGGACACCTTCCACCATCAGGGCCTCGCGATGGATACCACCTACTATTACTGCATCTTCACATATGATGAGGTTCCCAATTATTCCACATGTTCGTGCGTCAGCGAACGATCGGAGGATCGGCTTCCGCCGGAGTTGTCGCTGTCGGTGTTCCAGAACCCCTATCTGACCAACTACCTGGATGTCTATCTTGTGAGCTCCGAGACCCTGGTTGACACGAGCGTCTATTGCACGGTAGGCGGAACCGGGGTTGACCTGGATCTCACCGATGCCGCCGAGAATGTCTGGATGGGCGATTACGATCTCTACCAGACCGGGGCCATGACGGTATATGCCAGGGCGCGCGATGTGAAGCTCAACTATAACGAAGTCAGCCACTCATTTTCCTCGACCCTCGTGCTGCGTGCCGATGGAGGTATTGCCAGGAGTGTTGACGGGGCATTCTCCGTGAGCGTGCCGCCGGGTGCGGTCAAGACGGATTCCTACCTGCTGATACTCGAAGAGGACTGCGACCGCTACGACATCGGCCGTTCATACACTGTTTCCCCTCCCGGACTCTCGCTTAACGGTTTCGTTGAGATCGCCTTCTCCTGTGCCGCCGAGACGGATGAGCCAGAGCATCTTGCAGTTGCCAGGATAGAGTCCGACGCGGTCACGCCGGTAGCATCGTTCCTGGATACCAAGCGGGGCCTGGTACTGGCCTATGTAAACGAGCTCGGCACTTACGGACTGCTGTGGAGTCCCGATATCAATACGCCTGTCTACGGGCGGGGAGACCTGGTGGTGCTCCAGAATGTTCCCAACCCATTCGCAGCCTCGACCCTGATCTCATATGAGATACCCAGGGCGGGACACGTGTATGCCGACATCATAACGATCGATGGCCGGCTGGTGAACGAGCTCCACAGGGGCCTGATGATACCCGGACGGCACGATATCGTCTGGGACGGAAGAGATGCCAATGGCGGGAAAGTGGCCAGTGGAGTATATTTCTACAGGGTGAAGTTCAATCAGAAGACCATTACGAAGAAGATGGTCCATCTGCGTTAGGAGGTAGGACTATGAGAAGGCTTATAAGCATGGCATGCCTCTGTTCCTTTGTGTTGGTTCTGGGGTGTGGTGGTGACGGTGGTGGACCGACGGATACGGCGGTGTCGCTGACCGCGGCCGGATGGACCCTTTTTGAGCAGGGTGAGTATGAGCTGGCGATTGATAAGTTCGAGCGGGCGCTCGGACTCGACGCCGACTATGCGGATGCTTTCAACGGTCTGGGCTGGTCTCACGCCAAGCTTGATTCCCTGGCCAACTCACTTGAGAACTTCGGGATGTGTGTCACCAATGACCCTGACCTGACCGAGGGTTATGCCGGATGCGCCCCTGTTTACAGGGACTATAATACCGAGCCGGCCCACTTCGACAGTGCAGTCGTTTCTGCATCCACTGCGCTCACCCAGGAATCCAACTTTGAGTTCAGCCATGACGAGGATTTCGATTGGCGTGATCTGCGGTTGATTATGGCGCAAAGCTACTACGGCCTGGGCGAGTTCCTGCTGGCCAAGGCCCAGGTGGATGCCCTGGACGGCATTTCTCTCGATCCTGAGTCTGACACGTTCGCAGAAGACCTGGCGGCCGAGATAGAGCGCCTGGAGGGCCTTTACGGGGGATAGCGGACCCCTGTAGCAGCGCCATCACGGCAGCAGCAGGCGCCGGGCCTGTCGGCTGGACTTACATTAATCATTATGATAGATTAGGAGAGTCAGAAAAACCCCGCCGGACCCTGTAAAGGGGTCGTGGGATTGTGAGACAGCCAGTCCGGCTTACTGGCGTTTTTTTCTTATGAGGAAGAGTCAGGAGGAAAAGGAATGAAGGTACTCAAGGTCAGTATGGTCTTAATAGGGATTCTGGGATTGTTCCTGGCCGGATGCGCCAAGGAGGAAGGTGGCGAGCAGGCGGAGACCCGGCAGGGAGGCGCGGAGCCGGTGTCCCAGGCCAGCCCGGGTGATCCGACGGTCGCTGTTATTGTTGATGGTACGGAGATCACCAATGGCCAGATCGAGGAGGAGATGGGCAGGCTGATGCAGCAGATGGGCGGCCAGATGTCGCCGCAGCAGCTGGAATCCATGAAGGGTGTTCTGAAGCAGCAGGCAACGGACAATGTCATAAACCGGATGCTCCTGGAGCAGGCCATTGAGGACGAGGGGATAGAAGCCACTCAGGACGAGATCGACGAGAGGATGGCTCAGGTGACGGCCCAGTTCGGCTCCGGGGAAGAGATGGAGAACCGGCTTGCCATGATGGGGATGACGAAGGAGACTCTCCTCAGTGAGATGGGCAACGCAGTCAAGGTTGAGAAACTGGTGGATAAGCACGCCGGGGACTCGGGGGTTACCGATGCCCAGGTCCGGGAGTACTATGATGGCAATCCCGCCCAGTTCCAGCAGCCCGAGCGAATAAAGGCGAGCCACATACTCTTCGGGCTGGATGATGGGGCGGCGCCTGAGATGAGGGCCGAGAAGAAGGTGGAAGCCGAGCGTGTCCTCGCCGAGCTGGAGCAGGGTGCGAATTTCGAGGAGCTTGCCACCCAGCATTCAACATGTCCGAGCGCTCCCCGCGGGGGAGACCTGGGCTTTTTCGGGAAAGGCCAGATGGTGAAGCCTTTCGAGGACGCTGCCTTCGCGCTCGGTGTCGGCGAGACCAGCGGCCTGGTGGAGACCAGGTTCGGCTTTCATATCATAAAGGTCGTTGATAGCGAGGAAGGCCGTACGGTCCCCTTTGATGAGGCCAGGGAAAACATAAAGGGCTTTCTCGAGGGCAGGGGCAAGCAGGAGGGCCTTAAGGTCTATACGGATGAACTGCGGGCAAATGCAGATATCGAGTACAAGAACGTTCCTGAATAGAACGTTCCTGAAGAAAACACTCGTGAATAGCAACGCGTGAGCTGAGGCAGGACAACCTGGAACTGAGATCATCGACTAGACGTGCATCCTTCATGACTGAACACACAGAGAAAACCTGGGACTTCGATCAATTGGCTGACACCTACGATGGCTGGGTGTCAGCCAATGATCCGATCTATTTCCGCTATGACACGGGTTTGGCGAGGGTCCTGCCGCTATCGGGTGCCGCCCGGGGAAAGAGAATCCTGGACATAGGAACCGGCACCGGGAATCTCGCCGCTCACCTTGTCGATCTTG
>JAUXGG010000008.1 GCA_030622265.1 Candidatus Eiseniibacteriota bacterium | reverse complement strand
TCGATATCACGCGCGTCGGGGTTGGTGAGTCGCAGATGGGCAACATGGTTGCGGATGCCATGCGGGAAGCCGTCGAAGCCGATATGGCTTTCACCAATCTTGGCGGGATCAGGGCGAGTATCGGGATGGGGATCATTACCCCAAGGGATATCTTCCAGGTTGTGCCCTTTGAGAACCAGCTGGTCTATTACGAGATGACGGGTTCTTACCTTAAGCATGTGATCGAATGGCGAGTAAAGGGTATGAGACAGGGAGCTTATGTCTCCGGGGTCAAGATCGCCTATAGCCGGACCCGCCCGGATTTCGACCGCGTCCTTGAGCTTACCGTGAACGGCGAGCCCTGGGATCCCGATCGCATTTACCGCGTGGTTACAACCGACTTCATCGCCGAAGGCAATGTGGGTTTGCAGATGCTGACCGAAATAGACAAGGCCTATGTCACCACTTCCGATGTAGTGGTCAAGCAGGCCGTGATCGATTATATAAGAGAGCACTCTCCGCTGGAGCCCCGCATCGAGGGCCGCTTCGTCAGAGATGATGACAGGGAGATGTCGTCGGCCCTGGCCGAGGCAATGACCAGGTACAAGCCCCTCGAAGAGCTGAGTCACTAGGCGCTCTTGGGGTCGGAGTGACTTGAGTTTACGCCTGGCGATCCCCCGGCAGGCTGTCTGGAAGCCCTCTCCTGACAGGCCGGAAACCTCAGGATTTGAATCATGCCTGACCTCGCGAGCCCCGGTCCCTTGCCCAGGTGTTTCGCCAAGGCATCAATCCCCCACTGAGTGCGCCTGTAGTCACTTGATTTATAGTTAGTTAACAGATCATCCGGCTGATCAGCCACAGGCCAATCCTGCTGCTCAAAGACCTCTAATTTGGTTGAAATTCTGAAATCGATATGGTATACTTCAAATGAGTCAGAGCAGAAGTGTACATATGGGGTGAAGGACCCCTATATATCAGGAGGTTGTGATGTTGAGAAGTGCAGCTAATGGTATAGCTATCTCCATGCTTTTGGTGTTCGGGATTGTCGCTCTTGCCGTGGCGGCCAGTCCGGGCGATGTGGTGATCAATGAGATCTATCCCAATGCCCCGACTTACTTCGACGGCTCTGAGTTCATAGAAATCTACAACACCACCGGCAGCGCCATAGACATCGGCGGCTGGAAACTGACGGGCACCGAGTATGATGGAACCTGTACGGGTGACCGGGACCATTTCTTCCCATCCGGGACGTCGATACCGGCGGGCGGTTACATCATTATTGCGCGTGATGCGCTGAACGACGACGATGACGGCTTCAAGGATGAGTTCCCGGACATAACGCTGGATTTCGAGATGGTGGATGCCAATGCCAGCTATGATGTGGATGACCCGACCGTTCCCAACATGATCATGGGGACTACCACCGAGTACGACGATCAGATAAGGCTCATACCCGGCAATAGCGACTACGCGGCATCCTGTGACGGCTCATATAACAGGTTTGAGGCGCTGCTGCTGATAGACGACGGGGCTGTCCTGATCGATCACATCGAGTACAGATACTCCAGCTGCAGTTCGGACCAGTGCCTGGGATTGGGTACTTCGGACAATGACGCCTATCCCACCTATCCCGATGAGGGATTGAGTCTCGGGAGGCCGGACATCAGCACTGATACAGACAATTGTGCCAATGATTTTCTCTGGGAAGCTCCTACGCCCGGAGAGCAGAATGTGAACGGCATACCGCCCAATATCTGGAGCCTGGGTTACAGTCCCTGCGTTCCGGGCCCCACGGATCTTGTAACCATCGACTGTTACGTTGACGAGAATGGAGACGGGGTCAAGTGGGTCAAGTGCATATACAAGCAGGGTGGAGCAGCCTGGGACACGGTCGACATGATCCAGGACGTGGTTGTGGACAGTCTTTACACTGTGGATCTTCCGGCCAGGCCGCATGAGACCCAGAGCCTGTTTTACATCTGGGCCTCGGATACCATGGATGTGACGGGCATCTACCCGGCGGACGCGAGGGATGACCCCTATCACTACTCCGTGGGACTGACCGCCATCAGTGTGATCCAGCAGGTCGATATCGGTGACGACTCTTCCTATGTGGCCGGACAGGTCAAGAACATAACAGGTGTCGTCACGGCGGCCAGGGGCACTTACTCCGACAACATGTTCGTTGTCCAGCAGGGCAGCGGGACCTGGTCGGGTATTCATGTCTATGACCCGTCCTACTCGGTACCTGCCGCGGTGGGCGATAGCGTGATACTCTCCGGCCGGGTTAAGGAATACTACAACCTGACCGAGTTATATCTCTTCACCGACTGCTACACCGAGGTCAGCAGCGGCAACCCCGTCTATGAGACACTTGTTCCGACATCTGAGATGAATACTGGGTCGATCTACGCCGAGAGCTGGGAGGGTGTCCTGGTGAGGGCGGATTCGGTTACCGTCACCAACGGGGACCTCGGCTATGGCGAGTGGGAGATCAATGACGGCTCGGGGCCCTGCATCGTTGATGATGAGGCCTACTATGCCTACCAGCCTAAGACCGGGCACACCATCGAATCGGTCTGGGGCGTGGTCGATTACGCGTACAGCTCCTACAAGATCCAGCCGAGGGGCAATGATGATATCGTGGGCGCCCTGACGGTGAGCAGTGTGCGTTATGCCCCGCATGCCCCGACCACGACCGATCTGGTTACCGTAAGCGCCCTCGTGAACACCGGTTTCCCGATCGAATATGTGTATGTCTATCACAACACCGACGGCGGTGCGGTCTTTGACAGCACCCTGATGACCGCGGTCGATGACACAACTTATGCCGGTGATATAGGTCCCTACGCGGTCGACCATACGATCGTCACCTACTATGTCGGTGCGAAGGACAGTTCGGGCTGCAGAGCCCAGAGGCCCGACGGCTATACCTATGACTTCCGCGTGGGCGAGCACACCATCTACACGGTCCAGTCCAACTTCGGCGGGGACGGTGATAGCTCGGCCTATGCCGGCGAACCCGTTAACCTGTCGGGTATCGTAACGTCCGGGTCGGGTGAATTCAGCGACTATTACTTCTTCCTACAGAATTCTTACCCCGGCGCCGAGACCCCGGAGTACAGAGGTGTTAAGGTCTTTGACAGGACCATGAGCGTGAGTGTTAACCGCGGTGACAGTGTAACGGTGTCCGGGGATGTCGAGGAATACTGGAATGAGACCGAGATATCCATATTCTTCCCCGAGGCCATAACCGTCCATTCCACCGGAAACACCGTCCCCGAGGCCTATCCTCAGTCATCGGCCACGGTGGAATCGGAACAGTGGGAAGGCGTGCTGCTCTCCGTACGGGATGCCGAGATTATTGACTACTATCCAGACGACTACGGTGTCTGGCACATAACCAACACGGGGAATAATGCCGACTCCTGCAGGGTAGGTGACCCCAGCTACATCTCGTATGTGCCGGTGCCCGGAACCTTCGTGGACGTGCACGGCATCGTAGGCTATTCGTACAAGGAGTATAATCTCCAGCCCAGGGATATCAATGATATCCATGATCCGACCTGGGTAGGCGTCGACGAAGAGCCCGACGCGCCGGTAAGGCTGGCGCTGGCGGTCTCGCCCAACCCGATGACCAGGACCAGTAATGTGAGATTCGCGCTCCCGGCCTCGGGTCCGGCTTCGGTAAGGGTGTACAATATCCAGGGTCGGCTGATTGAGACCCTGGTGGACGGCAGCGTTGAGGCCGGCGAGCACAGCGTCCACTGGGATGGTACCAACGACATTGGCAACAGGGTGACATCAGGAATCTACTTCTTCAAGCTTGAAACGGAGAAGGGTTCCGTGATAAGTAAAGTGGTTGTATCACGTTAACTCAAGCAAGGGGGAGGTGATCAACGGCAGAGCGTTCTTTCGGGTGGTTGGGTTGGGGCATTACTAAGTATGGAGCGTTGGGCTCAGGGAGGGGCCCGGCAGAGTGCACTCGATCAGGATTAGTCGAGGGAAACCTCGGAAGGAGGCAGTAAAGATGAAGAAGTTGCTCTTGGTAGGTTTTGCAGTGTTGTTTGCCGCCTCAGCAGCCTATGCCGACTACACAGTCAGCTATGGCTGGGAAGACGGCGTGGGTACCATCCTGGGTTACTACGGAAACTTGGTCAATGAATCCAATGTGACGGGTGCCCAGATAGGTCAGGATTGCCTGGTCGGTCCGTTTACGTGCCGCGGGGCGTTTGAAGGTATCCAGTACCTTCATGTCGCAGAATCACCTCATAGCGGCACTCCGCAGGCTTATCTTGCCTGCATCACCGGCCTGCTTGACGGTGATCTGATCACAGCCAGTTTCTATGGCTATGATGTTACCCCGGGCGCCTCGCCTTCGTGGAGGATCTGGGGGCATTATACGGATGCCCTGCAGTGCCCGGAATGTCCCGGCGGCTACGCCGGTTCGGCAGGTGGTAATAGCGAGTACACTGCTGGTACCGGCTGGGACATGGTCTCCTGGACCTGGACGTTCGTGACCACCGGTGAGGATGACCACAATGGTCTGGTCGTAGAGGGCCGTCTCTACAGCACGCCCTCCACACAGGATCCGTGCCTGACGGATTATTTCTGTGACTTGATCACGGTCACGGTTCCGGATCATGCTCATGTGCTGTTCCCGGATCTGACCGGTCCGTCAGCGAGTGAAGCCACCAACTGGGGTGGTATCAAGGCGCTGTTCCGGTAGTACGGTTTTGCTGAAGTATGTCTTGGGGGCTTTCCTTCGGGAAGGCCCCTTTGCTTATCTGGGGAGAATTCACAACCCTGGGGTCAGGTACCGACTTGTGAATTTGGATGCACCGCGGCTGGCCGGTCTCCAGTCCACGGGTTCTCTTCGTCGGCGCGGATCATCGCTATCCCCGCAGGCAAGCGGCAATTCCCTCAGTGTTGACCGCCGGTAACCCTTGTGCTAACATGCCCCATCTAACCCTGCCGTGGAGTGGAAAATGTCCAAGATAAAGACCCCGTTTTTTATCCTTGCCATCGCCGTGACGGTGTTTATCTTGGTTTCCCCGCCACCCGCGGGACTGTCCCAGGAGGGACAGGCGGCGATCGCGGTGTTTGCGATGTGCTTTATTCTCTGGACCACGGGCGCCCTACCGCTCTCGGTCACGAGCCTCCTGGCAATTGCGTTTCTGCCTCTCTTCGGAGCTCTGGAAGCGGGCACGGCCTTCTCTCTCTTCGGCAATCGCGCGGTGTTCTTCATTCTCGGGGCCTTCATGCTCGCGGCGGCCATGATGAGTTCGGGCCTGAGCGTGAGGATTTCGCTGCTCTTCCTCAGGCGTTTCGAGGGCAGCCCGAAGAGGTTGCTCTCGGGGGATCATACTCTCCTGCGCGTTCATGGCGATGTGGATGCCCGCGCATGCCGTGGCGGCCCTGATGTTCCCGACCGTCCTGGAAATCGCTCTTGCCCTTAAACTGGAGCCCAGATGCAGTAACTATGGCAAGGCGCTCTTTCTTTCGATGGCGTGGGGCTGTGTGATAGGAGGCGTCTTGACTCTCCTGGGCGGCGCGCGCAATCCCCTGGCGATAGCCCTGCTTGGAGAGAAATACGGGCTCACAATCAGTTTCACGATGTGGATCCTGGCAGTACTCCCCATATCCAGCATTCTCCTGGTGGTCGTGCACCTTCTGGTGTTTAGGATTTTTGCGCCTGAGATAGAGAACGTCAGGCCCGCGCGAGAGCTTATCGAGCGGAAAGTCCGCGAACTTGGACCGATATCGGGCAGGGAGACGAAGGTGCTGGTCGTGATGCTCTCCACCATCCTTGCCTGGATCCTGCTGGGCGAGAAGGTGGGCCTTGCGCCGATAGCGATACTGGGGGCTTCCACGCTCTTCGTAGTCGGGGCCATGACTTGGAACGATATCGAGAAATACGTCAACTGGGGCGTGATCTTCATGTACGGCGGGGCGATCGCACTGGCGGCGGCCCTCCAGATAACCGGGGCTGCCAGGTGGATGGTGACCTCCCTGCTGGGGTCTCTGCCGCTCGATCCGTTCATCTTGATAGCGTTCGTGGCCGTGGTGTCGATGATTCTCACCGAGGCAATGAGCAATGCGGCCGTGGTCGCCCTGGTATTGCCGATCGCCTTCGAGCTCGGGGATACAGTACCCGGCGTGACTCCGTTGGTGATGGTCTTCGCGGTTGCCCTGCCCGCAGGCCTGGCCTTCTCACTGCCGATAGGAACACCCCCCAATGCGATCGCGTATTCGGCCAGGTACCACAGGCTGCGGGACTCGGTCAGGGTTGGGGTCATCATGAATCTTGCGGCGCTCACCACGTTTCTCATCGTTGCCAAATACTACTGGAAGTGGATCGGGGTTTATTGATAGGAGGTTCGGCGCATGGGTTATCTTATGCTTGTACTTTCACCCACGAGGCACACCCCCAAGTCCATCGATCTCGCGCTCTCTCTGGTCCAGACCTCAAAGAGACCCCTGCTTGCGGTCTTCGTCATGGACATGAAGGTCGCCGATGCCATCTCGAGTCATATCGTGGACATTGGATTTCTCGGGGACAAGGTGAGCGATCAGCTCGCGGCCACGATACACAATGAATACGAGGCTCGAGGCAGGAGGGAGCTTGAGGAGGTGAAGGAGCGGGCTCTCGAGCTGGGCATTGAATGTGAGACCCTTGTGAGCAAGGGTGACTTCGTCGAGGAGTGCATGAAGATTGCCAGAGAGAAGGGTATCGAGGACATGGTGGTCTCACGGGCCGAGCGCTCCAATATCTCGCGCAAGCTCTTCGGCTCGGCCGTCAACGAGCTCCTGGAGCGCGCTACCTGGCCCATAATGGTGGTAAGCGACACGTCTGTTGAGAACCACGGGGAACGTAACGGCGACAGCCAGTCATGAAGGGTGTTCCCGGCGTCCCTGTCGAGTTGTCTTTACCTCCCCCGCAGGCTTATCATTAGGTATGATGGTACGGGCATGACAGTACGGGATTCAGGAACCTGGAACCTCAAATGACGTGAGGTGGCGGAATGAACAGACGTGATTTCATGAAGAGCTCGATCGCTAAGAAGGGTGACAGGGTCCTCATCAAGCCCAATTTCTCGCTTTCCAATGCGCCTGATGCGGCCACGACCACCAGCCCGGAGCTGGTGAAGGAAGTCGTGCTGATGTGCAAGGAAGCGGGTGCCAAACGCGTGACCGTTGCCGACCATACCATAAGAGTAGCCGGACTTGCCACGGTGATCAAGCCCCAGCTTACGATCCTCGACGCGACCCGGTGTCTCACCACCAACGGCCCCAGCGGACCCGGCGAGGTGGTAAATCTAGGCAAGGTTATGTGCTCTACCGACACGGTGGCCCTGGATGCCTATGCAACGACGCTCCTGGACTGGGGCGGGAAGACGCTTAAGCCTGAAGACATCGGCCATATCAAGTTTGCCGCGGAACACGGGCTTGGCGAGATGGATCTGGCGAAAGTCGAAATCGTGGAAGTCATGCCCGTTAAGACCGGCTGAGAGCCTGCCGACCTTGTCCTTAGGACGCGATTTCACTATAATTATGGGAAACACAATGGTCGGCTGAAGCCCGGATAGTGATCAGGAGGATGGTATGTGGTTTAAGAAGAAACCGAGAGTCCTGGTTATCGGACTCGATGGAACACCGCTTTCTTTCGTTAAGGCCAAGATGGCAGAGGGTGAGCTACCCTCGTTCAAGAAGCTCTTCGATAAGGGCTCACTGGTTGAGATCAATTCCACCCATCCTTTCGTCTCCTGTGTCGCCTGGTCTACCTACATGACCGGGAAGAATGCCGCGAAGCACAACATATTCGGCTTCATAGACCGCAAGCCGGGCACCTACTCCATCTATATTCCCAACGGGTCCAACATGACCAGCAAGACCCTCTGGGAGATCCTGAGCGACCGGGGCAAGAACGTGCTGGTAATGAACGTACCCGTCACTTTTCCTCCCCGCAGGGTAAAGGGTTACCTGGTCTCGGGTTTCCTGGCTCCGAGGATCGAAGGGGCCACCTATCCCGAGAGCCTGGCCCAGAAGCTCAAGGCCGGCGGTTATGAGATCGACATCGATCCCTGGCGGGCCAGGGAGAACCTCGACAACCTCTATCCCGATCTCATGAAGGCCTTCAAGGCGAGGGTCGACGCCTTCATGAAGCTCTACAGAGAGAAGAAGTGGGATTTTGCCCAGCTGCACGTGATGGAGACCGACAGATTGTATCATTTCATGTGGGGACATATGGAAGACGGACATCCGAAGTACGCCGGGGAGTTCATGAACGTGATCAAGGCGATCGATGAGTTCCTTGGGATGATAGACAAGGAAGTGGATGACGATGTCACGGTGCTGGTGATGTCGGATCATGGCTTCTGCAATCTCAAGAAGGAGATTTACCTTAACAGGTTCCTTGAAGAGGCCGGATATCTGAGCTACAAGGCCGAGGGGGCCAAGTCGCTCGGCGATGTCGACCCCGCGCGCACGAAGGTTTTCTGCATGGACCCGGGTAGATTCTACATCAATCTCCAGGGCAGGGAGGCGGAAGGGATAGTCTCCCGCGAGGAATACGAGCCCCTGAGAGAGAAACTGTGCGCCGACCTTGAGGGCCTAACCGACGAAGAGGGCAACCGCGTCATAAAGGACGTGCTTACCAAGGATGAGATCTATAGCGGTCCCCACTTCGAGATCGCTCCGGATGTAGTGATAAACCCGGTCGACGGCTATGATCCCAAGGGGGCGTTCGGCAAACAGACTCTCTCCGGGAAAGGCCCGATAGTCGGGATGCACACCCACCATGACGCCATGCTCTTCGTCCGTGGTCAGGAACTCATGGAGGGAGGCAGCGTGTTGGATGTGCCCATGACCATCTATGATATCATGGGAATCCAGCCTCCGGAGGACCTCGACGGCCGGTCGCTGCTAAAGAAATAGCCAGAAGGAATAAAAAGGGGACAGCGCCCTATTCCCGCTATTCCCGAGAATCCGAGAAATAGGGCGCTGTCCCCTTTATCAGGCCAACCGGCTCATGCCGGCATCCGGTTTACCCTTATCCCTTAGCTTACTCTATGTAGCCCAGGCCTCTCAGGCGCTCCTCGACCTTCTTCTGATCATCATCAGAAGTGGTCTTGCCGCCGCCCTCACCCTTGGGGATCCAGTCCAGGGTTTCCATGGTAACCATCACATTTGCGACGCAGGTATCGATGTCCTCGGTGTCAGTGTCACAAACCAGCTCGGGCTTCTCTGGCTCTTCGAAGGGCATGTGCCAACCGGCGATATCAGCGATCTCGCCACGCTCGGCCCGCTTGTAAAGCCCCTTGGGATCGCGTTTCTTGCACGTCTCGAGGCTGGCCTTGACGTGTACTTCCAGGAAGTTGTCCACCAGTTTCCGGGCCCGGTCGCGATGCTCTCTCAAAGGGGAGACCGCTGCCACGATCGCGCAGACGCCGTTCCTGGTAAGGATCTTGCCTATGAACGCCAGGCGCTTGGTGTTGAGATCCCTGTCCTTGGCCGTATAGCCGAGGTCCGGGCTCAAGTTGGCCCTGATTTCATCAGCATCCAGGTTCTCGATCTTGACACCACGATCCCTGAGCGCCTTCTCGACGCCTCTTCCGATCGTGGACTTACCCGATGCCGGAACTCCCGTGAACCACAAGAACGTACCCTTGTCCATCAAAATCCCCCTTCTTAGAGTGGTATTACCTTTCCTTCCATGTCTTCCGGTATGTCTATGCCCATGACGGTCAGAACGGTTGGTGTGACGTCATAGATCTCAAGATCCTCGAGTTTCCTGCCCCGCTTTTCCTTGGGATCCCACAGGATGAAGATGCCGTACTGGGCATGGACGGCATCATCCGGTCCCACCTCGGTCTCGAATGAGTGAATCGAGTCATGGCCGATAGTGCCCGTCGACCTCCAGAAGAGATCGCCGAAGAAGACGATGAGATCCGGAGCCTGGTCGATGTTGGGCCCGGAATAGACATCCTGGGGCTTGTAGGTCCGGGTGCCGATATTATTGCCCTTCTCATCGGTGATGGCAGCCAGCTTCTCAATGATCTCGTTCCGCACCTTCTCATAGTCCTCCGGCTCGATCAGACCCTGCTTTTCCCGCCCCTTGACGTTCAAGAAAAGCCTGCCGTAGTACCCGCCCAGGCCCCAGGCCGTGGTCTTGCCCCAGTCAATATCGGCCTTCTCGAGCTTAACGAGGCCCTCGGGCCGGCTCTTCAAGATCAAGTAGCCTTCCTTGATCAGCCAGTCGTTGATGTTGATGGCGCCTTCCATCTTCTTGGCGCCGTGGTCCGAGACCACCAGCACCACGGTATCCTCATCAAGCGAATCCAGGATTTTACCGATCCGCTTATCCAGGTACTTGTGGTAGTCGAGGATGGCGTTCTCATACTTGTTTCCGGGAGCGTACTTCCTGTGGGTCTTATCAAAGTACTTCCAGAAGCCATGATGGATTCTGTCCAGCCCGATCTCAAC
This sequence comes from Candidatus Eiseniibacteriota bacterium, assembly GCA_030622265.1. Lineage (GTDB taxonomy): Bacteria > Arandabacterota > Arandabacteria > Arandabacterales > Arandabacteraceae > JAUVJV01. The sequence continues at coordinate 3,416 of JAUXGG010000008.1, read as the reverse complement.
GAACATGAAGAAGTGCCAGGCCTGTGACTTGAGGAATGCATCGACCAGGTCGAAACGTTTCCTGGTCATGTCGAAGATCTCTTCGAGGAGCTCGTCCTTGTTATCGGTTCTGAACTTCTCGACGTCGAGGACATAATCGCCCACAGCCTGCTTGACTTCGTCCTTGATATAGTCGGGGAAGGTATACTCGGCATTGGTGTCGGGGGCCAGCCAGTCGGTCACCATGAAGCCGTTCACAGGCCTCGGCGGATAGGTCTGTGGCACACCGATCATTCCCACCTTGTATCCTTCACGTCCTATGACGTCCCAGATGGCTGGTTCCTTTATGGCTTCGGAGTTGGCGATCCAGAAGTTGTCGTAGGAGTAGTCGCTCCTGTTCCTGAACCCGAATATGCCAAGCTTGCCCGGGTTTTTGCTGGTTACCATGCACTGCCATGCGGGCACGGTTATGGGAGGAATCGTGCTTTTCAAGGGGCCCCATACGCCCTCATCCACCATGCGCCTGAAGTTGGGGAGCTGGTCTATCCACTTCTCAAACACCAGTTCCGGTGCCGCACAGTCGAGTCCAATGACAAGAACCTTCTTCTTTGGTCCCATTCGTCTCTCCTGGTTTTAGCTGGTTCGTCGTTTCACTTAGTCAATGAACGGTTTATCGAATTCCTTCTGAGCGTTGAATACCTCGGGACGGATCATCTCCTCGGGAGGCGTTCCGCCCTCAAGGAGCATCTTCCTCACCACGGTGCCCGAGAAGTGGATCTTGTGCTCCTCACCATGCGGGCAGGTACGGTCGCTCTCAAGCCTCTGGCAGCGCTTGCAGTGGAAGAAGTCGCCCCGGAGCGTGATCGGTTTGATCTCCAGGTCATCGAACTTATCGAATATCTCGATTGCGGCCTCGGGCTGGTAGTAATTGCCGACGCCAGCGTGGTCCCTTCCCACGATAAGGTGGGTGCAGCCCTGATTCTTTCTTATTATGGCGTGGTGCACCGCCTCGCGGGGGCCCGCATACCTCATCTCCATGGGGAGGATGCTCATGAAGACCCTCTCCTTGGGGAAGTAGTTGTCCAGCAGGGCTTCATAGGACTTAAGGATCACTTCGTCCTTGTAGTCGCCTTTCTTTTTCTTGCCGATCACCGGATGGATGAGAAGTCCATCGACCAGTGCGAGCACGATCTTCTGCATGTTCTCATGTCCCAGGTGAGGCGCATTCCGGGTCTGGAAACCTGCCACGGTCTTCCAGCCGCGCTTCTCGAAGATCTCCCTGGTCTCGGTGGGGTAGAGGTTGTATTCCGGGAAGGGCTCCCTGGAATCATCGACGAGGTCGATCTGCCCGGCCAGGAAGACTTCCTTCTTGTCCATCGTGGACTTTACCCCGGGATGCTCGATATCATCCGTACCGAACACTGCCTTTGAGATCTCAGTCTTGGAATAGGAGTACTTCTCGGCCAGGTGAAGCACGGCGATGGGCCTGCCGTCTTCGGCCTTGAGGCACACATCCTCACCCTCGGTGAGACCGGCTGCCTCGTTCTCGGAAACATCGAGCAGGATCGGAATGGTCCACACGGCCCCGCCGGTCAGGCGGGAGTTTTTCAAGACCGACTCGAGGTTGTTCTTCCCGACGAAGCCTTCAAGCGGGCTGTAGCGGCCGTGTCCGATATTCTTAATATCGGTCAAGGTCATGGCATCGATGGTAAGGGTCTTCATCTTGGGGACGTCGGCGAGAGCGCCTTCCAGGGCCTTGCCCGTCAGTAACCTGTCAATGATCTTCCCGCCATGTGGTGCTATCATTCTACACTTCCTCCTGTTCCCTCGTGGAAAATGGACTTCTGATAATCGGCACAAATATACCCAGACATTATACCCACTTAAGTGGCGTTCCGCAAGCAAGTTCGGGGTCTTATGGGCCGCTGCGACCCTCATGGTTCCGGGCTGGACAGTCGGGTGTGTCCAGTAGGGCGCGGTCCCCCGGTTTCCGTGTGATCTGGGTCATATCCCCCGGGTCGGAGGGGGATTGACCCAGCCTGGAGCCTCTTGCGGGCCCCGGGTTGCGGCCGGTCTGGATGCCGGTTCTTAACGCATTATTATTCAAGCAATTCCAGACTGCGAATTGATCACATACATCGGCGCCGCTGGCACGGTACCTGCATTTAACATGGGGCGTTGCCTGTTTCACAATTGAATAACCCCGCCGGAGTCGAGCCTGAGACTAGCCCTCGCCGGCCACCCTTGGCGAACCCCTTCTGGTGTTTTGGCGGCACCGTACTGGATCCCGATGATGCGAGTACGGTGCCGTTTTCCCTTTTGCGGCATCCCTCATCGACCTCTGTTTTACTGCCTTTCGCTCACACCGGGATTCGGTGTGGTATCCATCTCGTCACCTGTGCTAACATCTGCGCCATCAGGGGGTGACAGGCTTCATGGATACCGATGCGGAGTGCGGAGACGCTCAGATTGAAGTAAGCCGGGACAGTGAAGAAACCCTGTTGATCACTATCTCCGGCACCTGGTGCATCATGAAGGGCATCCCGCCGGTCGACCACGTATTCGAGGCGATCCGGGCCGCATCGGGCTTGAGGCGCATGGCCTTCGACACCCGCGAGCTCACCCGGTGGGACAGCAGTCTTCTCACATATCTTAAGAAGATGGGGGAGGCGGGGGCGCAGATGGGAATGGAGGTGGATGAGGCCGGGCTTCCTCAGGGCATACGCCGGCTGCTTGCAATTGCCACCAGCACTGCCAAGGCCTCGCCGCCTGATAAGGACCCTGCGACCCTTGAGTTTCTCTATCGACTTGGTGAAGCCTCGATTGGAGCCATTGAGCTCGCGCTGGACATGCTCGGCTTTGTCGGGGAGCTCTCTGTGGCTTTCGTGAGATTCCTGGTGGGAAAGGCTCGTTTTCGGAGAACCGACTTCCTTCAGCTCCTGCAGGAATGCGGAGCCCAGGCCCTTCCGATTGTGACAGTGATCGGCATCCTGATCGGTGTGATCCTGGCCTTTGTCGGAGCCGTGCAGCTCCGGCTCTTCGGTGCACAGGTCTACGTGGCCAACTTGGTGGCGGTTGCCACCGTGCGTGAGATGGGACCGCTCATGACCGCGATAATCATGGCGGGCCGGAGCGGAGCCGCTTTTGCCGCGACTATCGGCACCATGACCGTGAATGAGGAAGTCGATGCCCTCGAGACTTCGGGTTTTTCCTCCATGGAATTCCTGGTGCTGCCCCGGGTGCTCGCGTTGACGCTCATGCTCCCGCTGCTGGCGCTGTACACGGATTTCATGGCCATCGCCGGAGGGGCGGTAGTGGGGGTGGGCGCGTTCGAGATCTCCTTCACTCAATACGTCGAACAGACCAGGAATGCGGTGCCCCCGCTGTTCTTCGGCCTGGGTCTGTTCAGGGCACCCCTCTACGGGGCGCTCGTTGCC
>JAUXGG010000302.1 GCA_030622265.1 Candidatus Eiseniibacteriota bacterium | reverse complement strand
TACCAGTCCGCCACATCCGTCCGGACATACTTCGCCCCCACACCGATCGAGAACTTATCCGTGAACATCCTTCCATATGTAAGGCCAAGGGCGAGCTCGTTCCAGGTGAAGTCTTTCGCGGTTTCCGACCCGTCGATGTCGGTAGCCGTAGTCCAGGTCATGTCCCCGGAGTACAGGCCCGTATAGTGAACCGCCAGCCGCCCGCCGATCTTGCTCTGAACCGGGAACGACCAGATGGCGGACATCGCCTGCATGTCCACCATGTACTGCATACTCGAGAAGAACAGGTGCTGGCCCTCGATGTGAACGATAGACACGGGATTGATGAATATACCAGATATATCGTCCGATACACCGACATAAGCGTTACCCATACCGGCAACGCGCGGACTGGTCCCAAGTTTAAGAAATAGTACGCCTATACTTCCGGCTCTCTCACTTGACTGGGTCCAGCCGAGACCGGCAAGCGTTCCACAAGAAGCAAGGTGATTACAGCGGTCCTTCTCATTGCGCTACCCTCCATTCGGCTTCGTTCAAAAGAACTATCTTTGCCCCTTCATTACGGAAAACTTTCCTATCTTTTCCTTTCCATCCTCCGTCGTGATTCTATAGACATAAAGACCCGACGAGATGGCCTCGTTTGTCCTGGTGGTCATGTCCCAGAACTCCGAGCCCGACTCCGAGTCGTGGTAAACGACATCCACAAGATTTCCAAGAAGGGTATAGATATATATGTTGCACTTGGCGGGCAGATGGTGGAATCCGAGAAGCGTCTCATACTCCGTCATCTCCGCCTCGTTGCTGCCGACATAAGGGTTGGGCGCGACGGTGACCTTATCAAGGTCCGTCGCCGCCTCCGTGGCTCCTATCACACCCACGATGGTGTTCTCATTGGCCCGGATGATGCCGTTCGCATCCGCTGCATAGATACGGCTGGTCAGGGCATATGGATTGCTGCCTACCTCGGCATCCTCATTGTAGGCCTCAACCCAGACATAGGTATAGAAACCGGGCACCAACTCCACGGTGGTGCTGGTAATGCCGGAACCCAGGGTCTGGTCGAGCTCCCACGGCCCCAGCTTGCTCACCGTGCTCTTGTAGACGCGGAACTCATCCGCAGCAAGGCCGGGAGATGGAAGATTGGTGTAACCGGTCCAGTCGACCGTGAGCTCGTCGCCCTGGACGTCTACTGCCAGGTCAGGATCGACATCGGGTGCCTGCGGCGCATAGGCCGACGCGGGGATTGCCATGCCCCCATTGTAGAAGGCGTAGGCATCCGAGACGTGATCGTCGACGGTGCCAAGGTTAAAGGTGGCGTGGTCCTCATCCTTGTAGCCCTCGCCGATCACATAGGCAAACCAGAATTCGGCCACATCTCCTGCCTCGACATCATAAGGCCCCACCGCATTCAGGATTCTATAGTCGAAATCGGTTGCTGAATCAAACGTATTCTCCCAGTCTCCGTTGAGGCGTTCATAGGCATCCTGCCTCGTGGAGTAGTCATTGTTCCAGTCCCAGTAGTTCTTGGTTAACCATTTCTGGTCGGCACTCGGAGCAGCCGTAATGGGGCCGCCCACCGGCGGGCCGGCAAGCAGGATCTGGCCGACCACATTAGGGGTCTGGAAGAGACTGTCCTCGACGCTCGCGGCCGGAGGCTGGAAAGGAACAGGGTCATAGTCCCAGTCACGCATATAGCAGTACTTCTGGGCTTCGTCCCAGCCGGCATAGTCATCAAAGTAATAATCGGCAAGGCCGACGTCACCGATGTCACAGTCGCTCGAGAAGCCCCACCAGAAGTCCTGAATGTCCTTCGAGAATTCGATGGTGCAGTGCAGGAAGACCCAGTTGTCATATTCCCGCACGCCCCAGGAGTGCCACTCATAGGTCACGGTCATGCCCAGGTCGCCGTCTATGACGCCCCGGTCGGCGATCTCCAGAGGCATGGTGGCCGTGTTGACCTTCATCGTGACACGCCTGTAAGGATAGGGATAATCGAAGTCGTACTCGTCCTCTATGACGGCCTGAAGGCCGAGGTCATCATAGGTGGCCGGATCGCTGTGGTAGCCATCGGCTCCCTGGAAGAGCCAGGGGAACTCATAGTACTCTTCATCGTCCGCGTTCCAGACATAGCCTCCGGCCCACATGCCGGCCTGCCACACCGTGGACTGGTCGCCGCCTCCGGGATAGTAACCCGAGATGTCAAAGTAGCCTATGTATCCCTTGTTTGAGATATTGGGAAACCACATGGCCCCGGGCTGGCCCAGGTCATTGAAGTACTCATCGTCGACCTGTGTGGGACTCTGTTGCATCTCTATCGGCCTGGCCTTGACCCTGGCCTCGGAGATCCCGGCCAGTGTCGCTATGAAACACACTGCGAGCGCAAAGCTAACCCATCTCTTCATAATCGAAAGCCCCCTTGCCTTAGAAGTTCACCCTGAGGCCCCAGACGACGTTCTGCGCCGGGCCGTAAATCGTGTAATCAGTGAATGGACCGAGATAATCACCCGGGTTTTGGAGCAGCCAGTTCCTCAGATCCTGATCCACGTCATCCCAGTTAGTAAGGTTCTTCCGATTGAAAACATTGGTCATACGCATGAAGAGGTCCCAATCGACATCGAAGAGGCCGAACCACTTGTGAACCTCGAAGTCCACGCTGTTGATCGACGGGAAGCGCGCGAAGTTGCGGTTGGGCTTCTTGCCAAGAGACAGCGGGTGAGTGAAGGGAGCACCGGTCGCGTACCTTATGGAAACATCGGCGCTCCAGTTCTTGGCCTTTGAGTATCCCGAGGTCAGCAGGAAGGTGTGTCTTCTGTCCCAGTCCAGGTAGAACTGTTGGGTCGGGAACTCCTCATCGTCGAAGCGCCTGAGATAGCCCTCATTGACGTCGGAGCTGAATCCCTTGCCGACCATGAAGGTATAGGCGGCGTGGTAACGCCAGTTGCCGGCCCACGGCCGCTTCAGGTTGATCTCGAAGCCGCGGACATTGGCATAACCCGAGTTCTGGTAGAAGGAGTAATTCTCCCCTGCCTGGGGGTTGGCTTCAACCGACGGCCCAACCGTGACCATCTCGGTCATGTCGGTTATGTCTTTGTAGAAGAAGGTGAGATCGATGGCGGCTGCCGAGCCTATCATCTGGTTTACGCCGATCTCATAGGATACGGTCTTCTCCGCCTCCAGATCGGCATTACCGGCAGAGAGCCAGCGGCCTCTCGTATGGAACTTGTGGTTGGCGAACATATAGTTGAATGACGGCATCTGGAAGAAGTGGCCATACAGGAAGTGCAGATAGCTGCTCTCCGTGATGGGATGCGACACACCCAGCCGGGGGCTTAGCTTCCACTTGGTGGTCGCGTCAACCAGGCCACCGCCCAAATGCGTCCAGGTGCTATCTATAAAGTTCCCATCGTCGTCCTTCGGGCCGGCCCAGTCCCAGTATTCAATCTCAATCGGAGCATTGTCGCCATCCGGTCCGTGCCAGAATTCAGGCCCTACCTCAGTGCCGGCATAGTAGGGATGGTTGAAGTCCTTGAAGGTCGTGGTATTGGGATCAAACCAGT
>JAUXGG010000170.1 GCA_030622265.1 Candidatus Eiseniibacteriota bacterium | reverse complement strand
TCTCCACACGAATTCTCCTAATCCATTCACATCTTCGACGACAGTTAGCCATTCACTGGCCAATCAGACAGAGGTGAGCCTGATGGTATTCAGTGTCGAGGGCAGGGCTGTCCGGACGCATATCTCTCGAAAGGAGTCACCGGGACTACATCAGGTGCTCTGGGATGGCAGGGATGAGATGGGAAAGGAGTGAGAGCAATGAGAGGTAGAGCCCTTATGCGCAAAAAGGCCTGTGTAATCTCCTGCCTGGCATTCTCACTATTGTTGGCACTCCTGTCTTGTCCGGCGGAAGCCGTTCACCGCGCCTACGTTGAGGACTTTACCACGCTCCAATTCTGCGATGGCATGAGAACGCTGGCATTGTGGGACACGCTGGCAGGTGAACTCAAGCTACCCCCCTATGATATCGTGTGGCTGTCACATTACAATACGCCCAGTGACTCATGCTATGGCGTGGCGATCTCCGGGGACTATGCCTATGCCGGGGATTATGCCTGTGGGGTTCAGATCTTCGATATCAAAGATCCCGCATATCCCCAGCATGTGGCGACTTATGATACGCCCGACTATGCCCATAACATCACGGTCTCAGGCGACTATGCCTACGTAGCTGATTGGAGCGGCGGGCTTCAGGTTGTTGACATAAGCGACCCAACCGATCCGAGATACGCAGGAAGCTACGTCACAGGCTGCACCTATCGTGCTGCCATCTCCGGCGACTACGCGTTTCTTTCCTGCATTGGCGCACTCAAAATAATGGACATAAGTGACCCGACCAACCCTATGCTTGTGGCCACCAGTTACCTGACCGGCGGCGGCCGGTACGTCGAAGTCTCAGGCGACTATGCTTATGTCGCGGACGGTGCAGACGGTCTTCGCGTCATCGACATCAGCAATCCTCTGGAACCCGCACACGTGGGCAGCTGTGCTACGCCTGGTTTCGCCCGGGGCCTCGACGTTTCAGGTGATTATGTATGCATTGGGGGCGGGGTGGCAGGGCTTGTGGTGGTCGACGTGAGTGATCCCGCCAATCCGGTGCACATCGGGACCTACGATACCCCGGGCAATGCTCGGCGCGTGGCCATGTGTGGAACTTGTGTTTACGTTGCCGATCACAACACCGGCATTGTGGCGCTAGACATCTCTGACCCGGCAAATCCAGAGTACATAGGTAGCTGCGTGACACCGTGCAACGCTCATGGTGTAGCGGTCGACGGTGAGCATGCGTATGTGGTGGACTGGTGCTATGGATTCCATGTTGCTCACATCGCGGATTTCCTGGAGTCCCCCCTGCCCAGCGGAAGTTGTCTCTCGCTCAGTGATGCGCATGGCGTCGCAACAGCCGGTCACTATGCGTGCGTCAGCGACGGTGCATCGGGAGTGAAGGTGATTGATATCGGTGATCCCCAAAACCCTGTGGTGACTGGAAGTTGCGATACGCCGGGGGAAGCTTACGGCGTAGCCCTTGCTGGCGATTATGCTTACGTGGGCGACTGTGCACATGGTCTACAGATCGTCAGTATCAGCGATCTCACCGATCCCGAGCTAGTTGGAAACTGTGACACGCCCGGAGAGGCTCACGGCGTCGACGTATTCGGCAACTATGCCTGCATTGCTGATGGTATCTGCGGCCTTCGGATCATCGATATCACCGATTGTACCAACCCTGCACCGGCCGGAAGTTGTGACACACCCGGGGAAGCTTACGGTGTTGCGGTTAGCGGCAACTATGCCTACGTAGGTGATGGTAGCGCAGGCCTTCAGGTGGTTGATATCACGGATCCTACATATCCCATACTGCGAGGGAGCTATGACACGCCCGGGGAAGCTCATGGTGTCGTGATCTCCGGGGACTATGCTTACGTTGGGGATGGAGCTTCGGGACTTCAAATCGTTGATATCACCGATCCTGCCAACCCTGCATCAGCCGGAAACTATGATACGCCCGGTGACGCTCACGATGTCGCCATCGCCGGCAACTATGTCTGTGTCGGGGATGGGGCTTCGGGACTCCAGATTATCGATGTCAGCGATGCCGCCAATCCCACACTGGCGGCAGTCTACGACACGCCCGGGGATGCTCACGGTGTCGTGATCTCTTGTGACCATGTCTGTGTCGGGGATGGCCTGTCAGGCCTCCATCTGATTAAGATCTTCGAACGTCACCTCGACGGGCAGAACTGCACGGCGCATTCCCTACCTATTGACGGATCGGATGACCTAATCGTCGGAGCACGCCTGGCGACCGGTCAAACGGACTCCATCCTGTGGGATCTGAGCTCCGACGGGGGCGCTAACTGGAGGGAGGCGGCTCCAGCTGATACGTTCTCTGTATTCAGTTCAGCCGGCAGCAGTCTGCTCTGGAAATCAAGGCATTGTTGTGTTGCTTCAGGTTTCAATCCGTGTTGTACAGACCTCGAGATTGAGTGGCTGTTTGAATTCGCGGTCATCGACTCGATCTCGGATGTACCGGATGACCAAGGACACCAGGTGAGAATCGTCTGGACCAAGAGTGGCTACGACGATGCCGAGTGCTCACCGCCGATCACCGAATACACCGTTTTCAGGAGAGCCGATCAGTCCATGGCACAGTCTACGAACCTGGCCGAAAGGCGAAGTGACGAGATTGGCCGAGTGACAGGTGCGGAAGACAGCGAAGCCCCTGCCACTTTCCCACCCGGGGTTTGGGATTCTGTGGGGACGATAATAGCAGGCTGTGGACCATCCTACGTAGCCACTGTTCCCACGTCAATCGACTCAACCGTTTCAGGCGGTATGCATCACAGTGTCTTCTTCATACGGGCGTGGATCTCCAGACCGGGCGTTTTCTATGACTCACCTGTAGACAGTGGCTACTCGGTTGACAACCTGGCACCATCACCACCGGGGGGCCTTGCCATGGCATCGCCGGCGCAGCTAATATGGAACGAAACCACGGAAGAGGACTTCGATCACTTCACGGTCTACGGCTCGGACGTATCGGGATTTGATTCGACCGCCGTCTTGTTGGATTATACGGTTGATAATGAAATGGATGTATCCGAGGATGTGTATGGTCACTATCACGTCACAGCTACAGATGTCTCGGGTAACGAGGGGGATGCTTCCAGCATTGAGAATCCTAATTCTGCTTGTCATGCCGGAGATCTCCCAACAGTCTATATTCTCACCCAGAACAGCCCCAATCCGTTCCAGACAACGACCGTGATCGGGTTCGATCTACCCAAGCCCACCCCTGTGGACCTGAGTGTGTTTGACATAGAAGGGAGGCTTGTAACCAGGCTGAGTACTGGGCCTTACCCTGCAGGGCGTCACTCGGTTTCCTGGACCGGCCTGGATGATCACGCCAGGCGCACCTGTCCCGGTATATACTTCGTGAAGATGGAAGCCGATGGCTTTCGGGCCACCCGCAAGATGATCAGGTTGAGGTGACGACAAAACTGGAGTGAACACCAGGGAAGAGGAATGACATAACTGGAAAATCTTCAGACGACTATATTGATCTCGTATCTCTGGTGGTTTCCCTTAAGTCACCCTGTTCCATCTTATTTTGTTAGCGATATGCTAGCAAACCCCAAGGGCAAAAACGGTTTGTCTAAAAGGGTAAGCGCCGGCCTATGCGCCCCCCACTTTCATCTCACCTACCCGGAGGGTCGGACTGTTGGCGGCGTGCCTGAAGAAAAGGTCGTCGCCCACCATGTCCACGGACTCGAGCATCTCGAGTATATTGGATGCGATCGTGACATTCCTGACCGGATGGACAACCTTGCCGTCTTCGACCCAGAGCCCCTTGGCTCCGCTTGAGAAGTCACCGGTCGAAGGATTGATTCCGACCCACCAGCCCGCAAGCGACATGAGCCAGAGACCGGTCTTGGTGGATTCCATGATCTTCTCAGGGGTCACAGCGCCCCGCTGGATATAGAGGTTGGAGTATCCTACCCGGGGAAGATCCCTGAAGCCGCCGCGCCTCGCATTGCCTGTGGACTTAAAACCCGCTCTTCCGGCCGATCTCGAGTCGAATAAGAATGACCGCAGCACGCCGCCCTCGAGAATCACGGTCGTGCCTGATGGGGTTCCCTCGGCATCGAAGCTCCTGCTTCCGATACCCCGGGCGATGGTGGCGTCATCGACCACCGTCACAAGATCCGATGCGATCTTCTCCCCTATCCTGCCCTCCAGGGCGGAAAGGCCGTCGGCCACATTGCCGCCGTTTATCATGGCAAAGAAATGGATCAGCATGGCGTAGACCACGTCACGGTCGAATATGACCGGCACCTCCTGGGAGGGGACAGGCTTTGCACCCAGCATGGACGTGGCCTTCCAGCAGGCGCGGGTTGCCACCTTCGATGGCGGGTCCAGGTCCGCAAAGTACCTGCTCTCGGTCTCTTCCCCCGCGCTTTCCACCTCGCCGTCCTTCTCGGCCATGACTGAGACGCCGGATGAAAAGCGAGTGGACTTGCCATGCACAAAGATGCCGTGAGTGTTGGCAATCGCCGTCTCGGTCTCGGCATCCTCATAGGATACCGATTCCATCTTGGAGATGACCGGATCATATGCGAAGGAGAGCGTCTCCATGTCCTTTAGGAGCGCGATCTTCCGCTCAAATGAGATGTCCGGGAAGGTCTCATCGTGGGTGTCCACGTCCGGACCGGGCTCCGAGGGTTCAGGCAGCCGGTTCGCTTCATCGGGCTGCGATGCCTTCGCCAAGGCCACGCACTGTTCCACGCTTCTTATCAAGGCCTCGTCTCGCAAGTCCGAGCTGTGGACAAAGCCCATCCGGCCTTCAGATATCATACGCAGGGCAAAGCCGCCCTCATCCATGTTCCGGAGGCTCTCCACTTCCTGGTCCCTCAGGCTGATTTCAAGTCCCCGGGTTTTCTGGACGAATACCTCTCCCTCGTCGACCCCGGCTTTCTCGATGAGGCCAAGCAGGCGTTTCGCAGTCTCTTCGATACCCATCATGGCCTCCTAAGCTCTGCCGCCGACAGTGATGCCGGCTATGCGCAGCGTGGGCGCACCC
>JAUXGG010000314.1 GCA_030622265.1 Candidatus Eiseniibacteriota bacterium | reverse complement strand
GCAATCCGTGAGGTGAGGGCTCAATGTCTGAAAAGGCGAATCTTCCTGACATACCTTGGAAGAGTGATATCTCCCGGATGGATGATGACCTTCTGAAGGCTCGGCTGAGCAATCTTTCCGCCGATGCCCAGATCGAGGTCGTGACCTCACTGGGGTGGGATGACAGGCTCAGGGTGATCAGGAATTCGGACGCCGCTCGGGAGATAGTGCAGGGCCTTCCCGCCGAAGAGGTCTTTCTCACCGTGAAGGGCGCAGAGGAAGGTGATGCCCTTCTTCTCGTAGGACTCACTTCGCCCGACCAGCTTCGCTTCATTCTGGACATGGAGCTCTGGGCCGGAGACAGGCTCGATGCCGCCAGGGCCCGCCAGTGGCTGATGTACATTCTTGCCTGCGGTGAGGAGAAGGTGATCGAGTTCCTGGAACACAGCGACCGGGAGCTGCAGACCATCATGATAGGCAAGCTCGTTACCCTGGTTCCCAACGAGGAAGGCGTGACTGTCCCGCAGGGACTTCCCAGCATAATGCCCGATGAGTTCTTCACCATACTCTCTAGTGTCCCTGAGGAGACTGAGAACATACGGCTGCTGCTTCGCATCATCAGGCAGTGGGGCCGCGACAGATTCTATGAGCTCCTCTTCGATATCTATGGAAGGTCCGGAACCGAAGCCGAGGAGGAGGCGCTCCGCTGGAGGAATTCGCGTCTCGAAGAGAAGGGACTGCTCGAATTCGATGAGGCCATAGAAATCTATGCCTATATCGGCGAGAGCGAAGCCAGGACCCTGGCAGAGGAGGCGCTGGCCGGGTCGCGGGCACCGGAGGCGCTGGCCGGCGGGTCCCGAACCCCGGGCGCCGGTGACGAAGTGGCGGAAGAGGGGGCACCGGTCTACCCCATGGTCCTGGCAGAGCCCAGAACCCTGCTCTACCGGACCCTGCGCTCAGTTGAGGACCTTCCGCAGCAGAACAGACTCAGGGGCGAGTTGGCATTCTCGGCAAACCGCCTGCTTGTGGCCGATGCCGAGCGGATCGGGGAAATAGATGCCGTGAAGAGCTCGCTCAACAGGCTTTTCTCCCTGGCCAATGTGGGCCTGCTGTTTCTTTCCGGTGGTGAAGGGAAAACGGCGGAGGGGATCGTCAAGTCGCTGCCGGTTAAGGAGCTCTTTCAGATCGGCTTCAGCCGGGTAGCCGACCTGGGGTCCTTGGCCAGGAAGATCGCCGCCAAGTGGTGGCCCGCCTGGAGAGAGACGGGCTTTCTACTGCTTGGTCTCCCGGGGGAGGAGGTCCTCTCAGGAGCGCTCAAGCGGATACCTCAGTTCTATGATCTGCCGGAGAGTGACAGTCCCGGTTTCAGGGACTTTGTCACCTTTGAGGAGGTGGCAAGAACCCGCCGTACCCTGGAGGAGACAGCTGTTGTGGCCGAGACCCTCTTCGATCATCTCGGGCTTCCCCTGCCGCACACCGCCGACATCGAACCCGAAGATGTTTTTGCAGGTGGGCTTGAAGAGATTACGATGAGCAGTCTCCTGCTCACGGGTTTCGTTCATTTCACGCTCAAGGGGAGCTTCGAGATGTTGCCCCTCACGCCGGAGGATCTCGATGGGATGTTCGGCGTGGTGCTGGAGCGTTCATCGTCCGGGGAGAACCGCATTCGGTCTGAAGCCGTGGACGGGTTTCTCTCCTGGCTGGCCGGGCAGACCGAATTCGAGGCATCGAGGCTCCAGGTACTGACAGGCTATGTCAAGGCCGCTGCCGCGGGACTTGAGGAAGAGGTCAGGGGATTGGGCTCGGCCGGGGAATTCGATCCACGCTATGTACGGTCAATCATAGTGACAGGGCGGAAGTAGAGGGGGTGCGTTGATGGAAGGGATCATCGCTTATGTTCTGCTCGGGGCAACGGTGATATTGCTGGTGGCAATCGTCCTCAGGCTGTCCCGTGGAAGAAGGGAAAGCTCACTGGATCACACCCTCCCCGCACTCATCGAGTCCCTGAAGGAAGTCTCCGCGATTCAGCCCCAGGTCACGTCTCTCTCGAATACCCAGGCGGCGATGATGCAGAACCTTGTGAGACTCGAGGTGTCGCTCAAGGATCTCGAGGCCAGGATGAAAGAGGCGACAGGAGATGTGAAGGAGTCACTCTCGAAAGACGTGGGTGACACCCGGAACCTGCTTGTGGAGCTCCGTGCCAAACTCGAGGACCGCTCCCGGTGGGAGAATGACATACATAAGATTTCCCGGAGGATAGAGAGAGTTCTGGTGGGTGCAAGGACCAGGGGAGAGTCGGGAGAGAACATCCTGGCCGATGCATTTGCCGAATTCCCGCCCGGCATGATCGACCGCGATTTCAGGGTTGGAGGCAAGGTGGTGGAGTTTGCGATTGTGCTTCCCAGCGGGAAGCGGCTTCCCGTGGACTCCAAGTGGAGCGCTACGGAGAAGGTCGAGCGGATCCAGGAGGAAACCGATCCCGACCGCATAAAACGCCTTGAGAACGATATCGAGAAGGATGTAGAGCGAAAGATCAGGGAAGTCGCCTCCTATATCGAACCCGCATGCACCGCCAATATTGCCATCGCAGCCGTCCCCGATTCTGTCTATGGCTTCTGCAAGAAGGTCCATGTCGAGGGCTTTCGCGTCGGGGTGCTGCTCATGGCCTACAGCATGGTGGTCCCCTATGTGCTTGCGCTTTACCACCTTCACCTCCAGATGGATCGCTCCATCGACCTGGAGAATCTGGAGGTCTATCTCACCCGCATAGAGCGCAGCCTGGATGAGATCGACCGCATCGTTGAGAACAAAGTGGCCCGGGCCGGTACCCTTGCAACCAACGCCTACAGCGACTGCAAGCAGATCCTGGGCTCGATGCGCGCCGCCACCGCCTACCTGCGTGGCGGGCCGACCGTCGAGGAAGACAATGCGCCCGCACCGGGGTCAGCGGAACGCAGCATGGAGGAGTGAAAATGGAGACCAACTCAGGCCGCTTCCTCAAGGCCGAGCGATCTGGCTGTCGAGCGAATCGAACGCGTCAAATCGCTCCTGATGAGTCCGCCGCAGGTGGTTTCCGTTTTTCACCGCAAGGTCCTTACCGGGAAGGGAGACGACCCGGTCGGGCCGGCGATAAGGTCCATGGTGGAGGAGACCTATTCGCAGATGCCGGTCTATGATGGTAAGCGCTTCGTCGGACTTCTTATCATGGAGACTGTTACCCGCTTCCTGGGGGAGCATCTTGACAGGACCTTGCGGGATTTGCGCCTTACGCCTCTCCGGGAAGTGCTGGAGTGCGCCGAGTGCAAAGATGCCCATGTCTTCATATCGGCCAGAACACGTCTCACGGAAGTGCCGGCAAAGTTCGAGGAATCCGACAGGCAGGGGAAGCGAATCCAGGCTCTGCTGATCACG
>JAUXGG010000116.1 GCA_030622265.1 Candidatus Eiseniibacteriota bacterium | reverse complement strand
TATGAATGCGGCATCGCAGGATCCGTCTTCGATATCAAGCGAACGGATATCACCGGTTCGTATCTCGACATTGCGGTACTTCCCGAGCCGCTTCCGGGCCATGTCCGTCATCGTCTTCGAGGGGTCCAAACACAGCACCCGGCCACCTCGCTTGCGAAGGACTCCCGCAAGGTGGCGCGTGGCAATCCCGCTGCCTGAGCCCAGCTCGAGCATCCGTTCGTCGCCTGCGAGGTCGAGGTTCCTGATGTAGTTCCTGTATATGGGCAGGATCATGCTGCCCGGGCGGGTGTTGAGCAGGGCATCAAAGAGGAGGTACATGCGATCCGGATTCTCAAAGTCCATATAGCGTTTTCACCTCAGCAGAGCGATCCCGGCAGTCCCGGAACGGGAATCGGAGCAAAGCCTACATAGACAAACTCCCGCCGGCGCCATGCCGACGCCCTTGATGAAAGGCTCACCCGGCAACGCAAACACCCTATTCACCCGCCCTATTTAAGAAAGGCTGAACGGCGGATAGACATCCGTTGTCAGCAGCACCGAATAGGCGTAGACCCGCAAGCTCCACCGCATTACTCCGACCACGAAATTGAAGAGCCCGACGGGATACTTCCCCGTAAAGAGAATGGCGAACCAGGCAATGATCACGCAAACACACACTGCGACATACAGGAACGTGAGCACGATTACATGGGGTAGAACCAGCAACCACTTGATCAGCGGCATCCCCCGGCCGAGCTCCTTTTCCACATCAGGATAGGGAATCTCCAGATGGACCCGCTGCTCATCGTCCGTTGACGGATACTCGTGGGTCAGCAGGGCAAGGTACGCGTCGATCCGGGCCACGAACTTGGTAAGGGCCACGTTCCAGTCGAACCACCACCTTGGGTACTTCTTTTGGAAGAGGATCATAAGAAGCACGGGGCCAATTACGAAGCCCACCCCGTATGCATACTGGTACCACCTGTGACATTCGTGATTCTCGCCACAGTACCCGGTAAGCATGGCCAGGATGATAAGGATGGGTATGGCCACGAAGAAACGAAAGAACGTGGTCAGCCGGTCACACTTCTCGGGATAGTCAACCGTGAGTTTGACCGGATACTCCGTCGTGCCGTTCGGCATGGTACACCTCCCTGAGCAGAAACTAGTCCACGTACTCTAGCCGGGGATCCAAGTACTCGCTTGGCACTATAGGCATGACCTCACCATTGTGGTCAAGCCTGAATTTGAGATGCTCGATGAACGGATCTTCCTTATGCTCGATTCCGAAGAGCCTGGGCATGAGGGACGGGGTGCTGAACAGGGGAGGCTCAGGCAGCTCGACGATATCGACTTCCTGCTCGGCCGATATGCCCGCACGCGCCCTGGCAAGCATGATCGCGGTTTCCATTCCGCCGAGCACATCCACGAGGCCGTTCTCCAGGCCGTCAGTTCCGGACCAGACCCGGCCCTGCCCGATTGAATCGATCTCGGCGCTCTCCATGCCGCGACCTTCCGCGACCTTATCAACGAAATCATAGTAGAAGGTGGTGATCATGTCCTCCTTCTTCTCGCGCTCGCCACCGGTGAAGTCCCTGTCGGGGAGACGGCCCAGGAAAGGCAGGGTGACACCGTACCCGAGGTCGGCATGGTCTCCCACTTTGACCAGATCGGTGGTCATGCCCAGTTTCTCCTTGAGGCCGTCATTGTAGAACCAGCCGCCGATAACCCCGATGGAACCGGTGATCGTATTCGGCGCGGCCACGATGGTGTCTCCATACATCGATATCCAGTAGCCGCCGCTTGCCGCAACCCAACCCTGGGATATGATCACGGGTTTCTTTTTCTTGCAACGCTTGATGGCTTCGGCGACCACATCGGATGCGGTGGCGCTCCCGCCGGGGGAGTCGACGCGGAAGACAACCGCCTTGATCTCGTCGTTTCCGGCAACCCTGTCGAAGACCCTCTCAAGGCTCCTGGCCTTGATCCCCGTATCCATGGCGCACACGCCGAGGCCATAGATGATCGCCACCTTGGGCTTCTTGCCCCAGTAGTCATCCTTGGGAAGCTCGTACCTGGCGAGCTTGCCGACTCCCACCAGGCTCCTGGACTTGCCTTCCAGCCCCTTGATCACTTCCCTCACTGCCTCCCAGCGGCCGAGGGTATCTACGAGGCCTGCCTCCAGGGCGTCCTTCGCCGGGAACCAGACTTCCTCGTTCACCATCTGGTCGAACTCATCGTGGGAGATGCCGCGGCCTTCGCAGATGTCCGCTCTTGCCAGCGCATAGAAATCGTCGATCATGGCCTGAAGCTGCTCCTCGTCGCCCTCTGACATGCTCTCCTGCGAGAATACCTCGTAAGCCGACTTGTACTTGAAGAAGCGCAGCTCATCAAACCCTATACCCAGCTTTTCCAGGGTCCCCTTGAGGTAGAACCTGCCGGCCCTGAATCCCAGCAGAGATATATCGCCCGTCGGGTCGAGCACGATCTTGTCGGCGACCGATGCGAAGTGATACCTGGGCAGGCTGGCGTCATCAACGAAGACCACCACGTTCTTGGCCGCTGCCTGGAAATCCTTCAAGGCCTCGCGAACCTCCCAGGCCATCTCCCAACCCATTATCATGCCGGAGGTGTTTATGACAATCCCGGAGACGGTGTCATCCTGCTTCGCCGCATCTATGGCAGCCAGGATGCCTGAGAAAGTGTGGGACTTGTCAAACATCCTGTACCGCTGGTACTTGACCGGACCGGTAAGGCCCATGTGCAGGTACTTCTTGTCTTTCTGCCCGTAGGCCCGGAAGACATTGCGGTCCATCGCGCCGGCCCTGACAGTATAGGTATTGTAACTGCGCTTCCGCTCGGCGTCCGACCGGCCCTGCGCTGTAAGTCCAATGCGCGCCAGGCTGAAACCGAGGCCCAGCGTGATTTCGTGGTTGCTGAAGTAGCGCCCGGTCAAGCGGACGCCCGGAAGAGCTTCTAAGATTACACCTGTGCTCCACGGGGCGTTCTTGAAGGTGTCACCGTTCTGCGGTGCGTAATCCCCGAAGAAGGCAAGAACTTCATTCCCCAGGGGCCGGATTCCGATGTCGAAGAGGCCCTCCATGCCGCCGCCGGAGGTCGCGAATATCCCGGAGAGGCCGAGCGATAAGTACTTGCTTGGGCGCATCAGGGTGCCGATGGTGACCACGCTGCTCCTCTCACAGGCGGTCTCGTCACCCGTGGTCCAGCCATAACCTATCCCGAAGCTTCCTCCCTTGTCCCCGAATGCGGTGGTCAGGCGGTAATCCCAGACCTGGCCAGAGTCACTCTTGTCCTTGATGACCCCGAATCCCAGCCTCGGCATCGGGAAGCCGCTGAAGAGACCCAAGCGGTCGAAATCGCTGAAATCCTCCGATGCGCCCGTCCAGCCGAACAGCAGGTCGGCGTGTTCCACCTGCCTGAGCACGGCCGGGTTGGCGTACCCGTAGAGTCCGAAGCCCATGCTGGCCGGCGAGGCCAGAAGAAAGTCGTATTGCGAGTGGTACCGCGGAACCCTGGTACTTGCAGACAGTGAGCTCACAGAAATCAGGATCATCAGACCCAGAACCCCAGCTGTTTTCATATCCATCCTCTCCGGAATCCCGTGACGCCATGCGCCGTTTAGTGTCCTAAGTTTCGCAATGGTACCCAAATGCGAGACGAAAGTAAAGTCAGTCATCTTTCGAGTTAACGCAATCTTCGTGCCACGCATCGCCAGTGACCGGCGCATACACTCCGGTCCGGGTGCAAGGCCAACTTCCTTGAAACAATAGGGTTACGAAAGCCGGGCCGCATCACGACATCAGGTGGCGACGATACGGATGGACGGTCGCACCTGTTGTGTGTCGGAGAGACACGCTATCGATGCGCTGCCGCTCGTTGCCATAACCGCCGCCAGGCCAGGAACCCGCCAGGCCAGGGACCTGATAAGATAAAACCGGAAGTGGATGCGAAGACTTTACATGGCAAGCTCTTCGAGGCGCTTCAGGCGCTCGGCCTCATTGGCCTGCATCCACTCATCCTGTGACAGATGTTCGAATGCCAGCTTGAAGTATGGTTTCGACTCCTCATCCCTGCCCATGGCCAGAAGGCACTCACCAATCTCCTCATGGATATAGCCCTTGTGCTCGAGACCTTCCGCCTCGATTTCCTGTTCAAGGGCGAGCTGGATCTCAAGCGATTCGTCCAGGCGGTCGAGTGACCTGTAGACGCGCGCGATGGTCCACCTGGCTATGCGAACCCGCTCTTCATCACCATATTGCTCGTTCCAGACCAGTGATTTCTCGAACATGTCCAGGGCCTTTTCATGCTCGCCGAGGTCATGGTAGGTCCATCCCGTGTTATTGTAGAGAAAGCCCAGCCACTTCTTGGCCCGTTCATCCTTGCTCTTCTCGGCAGAGTCCATGGCCATCTCCGCCCAGGAAAGCTGCTCATCCGAAGGTGCGGCGATCGCCAGCATGTGCAGGGCGTCGACCGCGTAGAAATCCTCGCCTTTGGCCCGCGCAAGCGACCAGGCGTCCATGAAATAGGGCTCCGACTTCTCGCGCTCATTCGAGGAGTTGTAGACCCTGCCGCGCTCCAGCAAGTAGCGGACCCTGGCTACGATCATCTCATCCGTAAGCAGGCTCTCGGCCTGGTCGAGGGTCACATGGGCTTCCTTGTATTTCATCTGAAGACCCTGCGCTCGAGCGATCTGGGTCAGGAGCTCGGCAAGGTAGGCCGTATCCACATCTCCGGTGGCGTCAGGAATGAGCCTGCGAAAAGTTATTTCCGAGCTATCCGGATGATCGTAGTCCCACAGGCTGTCAAGACTCGCCCCACCCGGGCCCTTAGCAGAGCCGGACCGCTGATCGTTCATGCAGGATATACACAGACACATGACAACTACACACACGCCAACCGCTGCCAGTCTCATTTCGTCCCCCCTTTGTTTTGCCTAGCTTGAGAATATGGGCAACCCCGCACGGGTTGCAACCAATTTCCGCAGGCTCGATATAGAACTCGCTCTCCATTCATCTGCAAACTCTGTAGTTATGCGTTGACAAAGGCCGGGATGCGAAACAAGATACTTCAGGTCTGCGTGCGGGCCGGCCACAGGTTGGTGCCGCCTGCAGTCGGAGCGAGACGGCTGGTACCGCTCCGCGCCTAACTACATTTGAAAGGAGTAGGAACATGGAAGAGCTCTTGGTGAAGTTACCCGGTTACCTGATACAATCTGGACTTAAGATCATCGCTGCGGTTGCGATCTTCCTTATCGGAAGATGGGTTGCCAAGCTCCTGTCCAGACTCTTCGAGAGGCTGCTTCTGCGCTCGAATGTCGAAAAGACCCTGGCCACTTTTGTCCGGAGTCTCTCATACTATCTAATACTCATATTCGTGATCATCGCCGCAGTCGACAAGGTCGGAGTCAAGACAACCTCCCTGGTCGCCGTGATGGGCGCCGCCGGACTCGCCATTGGTCTTGCGCTGCAGGGAGCGCTCTCTAACTTCGCGGCGGGCGTCCTGCTGATCCTGTTTAAGCCCTTCCGGGTCGGGGATTTCGTGGAGGCGGCCGGTACCCTCGGTGCCGTCGAGGAGATAAAGATATTCAATACGGTCCTCAATCATCCCGACAATCGACGCATCATTCTGCCGAACGCCCAGATCACCGGCGCCAAGATAGTCAACTTCACGGCTATCGACAAGCGTCGCGTGGATATGGTCTTTGGCATCTCCTACAACGATGACATAGGAAAAGCCAAGGATATCCTGCTCAACCTGGTGCGCTCCGATTCCCGGGTGCTCAAAGATCCTGAACCGGTGGTCGCGGTATCCGAGCTCGCCGACAGCAGTGTCAACCTGATCTGCCGGCCCTGGACTAAGCCGGGCGATTACTGGGGTGTCTACTCCGACACCATGGAGAAGGGCAAGATGGAGCTTGAGAAGGCCGGCATTTCCATACCCTTCCCGCAGAGTGACGTCCACTTTTTCAAGCAGACCGAAACAGCGTGAAAACAAAATGGGGACAGCGCCCTTTCCACTTCGGAAAAGGGCGCTGCCCCCTTTCTATTAGGCCCTTCCGGGAATCGTGTGGGTAAAGGCCGTATTCCCACATCGCATTCCTACTCTTTAACTCCTGCTGGATAAAGATCGAGTCCTCCAAGATGGAAGTAGATAGCCCTGCGGAACCGATCCCGATTCCGG
>JAUXGG010000330.1 GCA_030622265.1 Candidatus Eiseniibacteriota bacterium | reverse complement strand
TTTGAGGAGCTGTACCTCCAGCCGCCACTCGCATCCTGAGTAGCAGCCATGTAATAACCCATCATGTTGATCTTGCGCTGGTAGGTCGTCTGGTCCAGCCGGCCAAGACACATAGATCCATAGGCGGTGGACTGCCAACTCTCGTCGTTGTCATGTGCCCCGTAGCTGTCGCTGATAGCGCCAGAGCTATACTGGCTGTCCAGCAACCTGGTAACCAGCCCAGGAATCTCTGCGGTATGGACACCCGCAGCATCGAAAGCGTCAATCAGACCGGACACACCAAGCGAGTAACACCAGTAGTTAGCATTGGCTCCGGTGGGGTCCCAGCCTGCATCGTCAACAATATCGAAATAGCCCGGATCATCGTTGAAGGAGTCCCGCCACAGTACCTCTGCCATGCTGTCAGCAGCAGCGGCATGGTCATAGGGATCGGAGGGATACTCGTCCTCCAGCATTGCTGCAGCCAAGACCCACGCTCCAACGTCCCAACCAATGATGCCGTTTGGATACGAGCCGGCGCGGGCATCACGAATGTACTTGGCCAAACCTTTAGCGGTACCACCACCTTGAGCGGTTATCCGCCCCTGGAACTTGGCCTTGGCCGAATCTGCATACTCGGTTCCTGATACGCCAGGCAAATCGTTGTAGAGAATCAGGAATATGATATCCGAGGCAGTCCAGTAGGTGTGCCGGGTGGTCTTGATCCAATCGGCACAGTCGGTCAGTGCGGTGAAATAGGATGCGTCACCCGCCTCAAGGTACGCATAGTAGAGCCCGAGGGCTGTGACACCGTAAAGATTGGTGGAGCTTGCTGTCGTGGTGTGGCTGAACAGTGCCGGCGGGGAGGTAACCCTCCAGTCCCAACCAGCGTCATCGGGATCGTCAGGGAACTCATCAAAGCCATCCGTTCCATTGCCTGCATTGTCCTCCGTGACATCTGCCTGCATTCCTTTCAGATAGTCTGCCCCGTCGATCACGGCTGCATCAAAGTCAACCGGGTCACCCACTGCCGTCAGCAACCTGAACGGCGACTGGTACCTACCCGACATCCCCAACAACTCTGCCTCCCTATCAAACGGGGAAGCAAGGGGATGGGTATCCGCCGCCAGGGCAACACTGCAAAGAAGCAGCGCGGCCACAGCAACGCACAGAATCAATGTCGATTTCAAGTTCATGATATTAGCTCCTTCCGCTATTCGCGCTTCCTTTCCCCACCGCACAAAGTCAAACCCTACAGGCTACTCAAGAACTGATGCCGGCCACGCTCGCTGGACGGTATATTATCCCCGCTTATCACCCCCTTGCCTGGCTTGACCCATACTTCAGTAGCACACGCATTTCTAGACAAAGAGACACCGGCATACAATCCTGCCGGTGTCTCTTTCCCATCATCCTTGTGGCCACGACAAAAACCTCCATGCCAAAGGCTTCGATCGTACCTGTTCTGTGTATCTTTCTTGTTTAAGCGCGATGTGTTTGTTCAGGAGCTTGAAGCCGCAGAACTAGCCCGATTGTGAATCCGGCAATCCGGGCCTCTCGCAGCTCCTGGGTATAGTCTACCTATAAAGGCTCTTTATCCCACCCCAGACGGTCACTTCTGCCGCAGTATCTCCACAGTGAATCGTCACCGTACCATCGAAGGTGTCCACCGGGACGGTGTATGGTTGGTTGGTCTGATCCCTGACATCTGCGTCACCGAACTCCAGAAACATCGGTGCGTCGGCAGGTGTGCAGAAATACGGAGGTTCGAAACAGATGGTGTACAAATGGCCCGGTCCCGGCACAACGGCACCGAGATTGCCACAGTTTACGATTACGGTCACGAACGGCGGATCATCCACCGGCAACGAGTAGAAGGCCAGGCTGTCAAAGAAGCCACCTTCATAAACATCACCGAGGCTGAGGTAAGTTGCATCATAGGTTAGCGAGATATTATACCCCTTGATGCCATCACATTCCCCGATGTGGACTTCGACACAGAACAGGCTGTCGCATTCGATTCCGGAAATCATGGCATCCTCCGGCACCAGGTAGAGCGGCGCCTGCGTGTGCGCTACGGATACCACCAGCAATAGCAATAGCAGGCAAATCGACATTCGCAAGATCATAAGGCGTCCCTCCTTGCTTTACTCGCAGTCCGTGAAAGCAGAGCATTGTACCACACTGATCGGGCCATGGTCAAGCAAAATGGGCCATTTCACGATATTTAGCGGAATCAGTATGACAAACACATAGCCATAATTGTACCCGGCACGGTCCCTATTTCTGGTTTCGCTCAACCTGGATCTCAATCCGGTCGAACTGGCTCCGGGCAGGACGGCCCCTTCCAAGCGGGCCCGGCGCGTCAAGCGGTGCGGTCTATCCTGGAGATTTCAGATAGACGGCCTCGTACATGGGACCCAACAGGGGGGCACTGATAAGGCGGTGGGACTCCTCGATGAAACCACCCCGGGTGAGAATATCTCTCATGGCTTCAACCGGCATCGCGCCGAATTTAACGGTGGGCTCGCGCAGGAACATCTTCCCGCCGGGCTTGATCTTCCGGCAAAGAGCCATAACGGTTTCGAGCCGGATCTCCTCATCGATGTCATGCAGGGTGAAATGAACGAAAGCGGCATCATAGGCTCCGTCCTCGATATCGAGAGTGCGGATATCACCGGTTCGTATCTCGACATTGGAGTGCTTCCTCATCCGCTTCCGGGCCATGTCCGTCATCGTCTTCGAGGGATCCAAACACAGCACCCGGCCACCTCGTTTGCGAAGAACTCCAGCGAGGTGGCGCGTGGCGATCCCGCTGCCTGAGCCCAGCTCGAGCACCCGTTCGTCGCCTGCGAGGTCGAGGTTCCTGATGTAGTTCCTGTATATGGGCAGGATCATGCTGCCCAGCCGGGTGTTTAGCAGGGCATCAAAGAGGAGGTACATGCGATCCGGATTCTCAAAGTCCATATAGCGTTTTCACCTGAGCAGAATGATCTTGGCAGCCCCGGAACGAGAATCGGAGCAAAGCCTGCATAGATAAACTCCCGCCGGCGCCAGGTCAGCGCCCCCGACGAAAGGCTGGCCGGGCGAGGCCTCTATCAGAGCAAGTCCTGCCTGAACCCGGCAGCGCAACTGCCTTGTTCGCCCGCCCTATTTAAGAAAGGCTGAATGGCGGATAGACATCCGTTGTCAGCAGCACCGAATAGGCGTAGACCCGCAAGCTCCACCGCATTACTCCGACTACGAAATTGAAGAGCCCGACGGG
>JAUXGG010000151.1 GCA_030622265.1 Candidatus Eiseniibacteriota bacterium | reverse complement strand
TGATCCTCTGGGGAAACTCTATCTCAGCAAGATCGCTTTCCTGAGGGCTTCCTCCCCACTTGCCTCGATCCGGATGACGTAGACACCCGCTGCAACGCGGTCGCCGCGGTGGTTCGTGCCATCCCACAAGAGCTCGCTCCGGCCCGCCGGGTACATGTCCTCGCCAATGACTCGAATAAGACGCCCCGCGACATCGTGGATGGCGAGCCTCGCCCGGCCGGGCTCCGCCAGATAGAACGCAATGCGCGTGTCGTGAGCCGCGGGGTTCGGGTATGGCGGGTGTAGGCGGATGCTGGAGGCCGGCTCGTCGGGGTCCTCAATGCCGGCGCCATCGGCCGGTGTGAGGATGACAAGCGCCATCCTGGCGAGCGCGATCTCGACCGATTGCGAGTAACCGTCCTGCGCTATGGCATCCGGCGTGATCATCCCCGGATTGGTCGCCCCTGCGCCCATGTACTTCGAGTCCTGCGAGTTCACGGCCTCGATCCAGTCCTCGTCGAGAGGGATCCCAAGCCGGTAGCCGGCGAAGTCGGTGTTCGAGAAGTTCGCCACGACAACCACATCGTTCCCGCCGTAGTCGGTCCGGCGGAACGCGATGATGTTCGAGCCGTCGTTCACGTGGAAGATCTCGATCCCGGCGTCGGCCCGCAGTGCCGGGCTCGAGGTTCTAAGATGGACAATGTCGCGGAAGTAGTCGAAAATCCCTGAGTAAGTTGTCTTATGCGACCAGTCTATAAGGTTCTCGGCGTCGGTCCCGAAGTTGTTATCCTCGAGCCACTCGGTGCCCTGAAGGATGGCCGGGATGCCGGGGGCGGTGAGGACAATACCCTGTGCAAGTTTCACGCGGCCGCTGGCGTACTCATCGTCATGCGGAGCGGTTGTGTCGATAGTTCTCACCATCCGCTGCCCGCCGCTCGAAGGCCAGGCCTCGTCATGGAGCTCGAAGTAGTTGGTCACGTAGCGTCCCGAGAGGTAACTCCCGCTCCCGTCGAGGATGTCGGCGATCACCCACATCTGCGGGTTGCCTGAGGCCGCCGCGATGATCTCCTCCCGGAGCCGGTCGGTGAAGTGATCATAGTACTGCGAGTCGAACCCGCCGCCCCCAAGATTGGTTGGACGGGTGGTCCACGAGTCGTCCGGCAATTGCTCCGCGATGTTGATCTTGTCTATCCAGCGGCGATCCATCTCGTCATTAAGCCACTGCATGAGGCTCCAGCCGGAGGCCTCCTGCGGGTAGATGTTCATAAACTCGGTCGCGTCCATGCGGAACCCGTCCATGCGATACTCGCCGAGCCACATGTAGGCGCTCTCGATGAACCACCGGCGGACGCCGTCCAGGTCAAAGTCGGCCTGGCTGCCCCAGGGCGTGTCGACGACGGGATCGTCGAAGTAATACTGCGTCCCGTCATAGTTCCAGAGGAAGTTGTCGCTATGTGAGAAATGGTTCCACACGATGTCGTGGGTGACGGCGATGCCGCGCGCGTGGAGCGCATCGACCATCGCACGGACATCGTCCGGGTCGCCGTAGTACGACTCCGGTGCCCATTGCGTCACCGGGTTATAGCCGGCCGAGAAATCCCAGGGAAACTCGGTGATCGGACAGAGCTGGACCACATTGATGCCGAGCTCCGCCAGGTGGTCGGCCCGCTCCGTGACATTCACGTACTTGGCCGGGAACGGCGCCGAGCCGAACGGGTCATTAAGGCCCGCAAATGTCCCGACGTGGAGCTGGTAGACCACCATCTCCTCGAAGTCCGGAATGTCGAAATCCTCCACCTGCCAGTCGTAGCGCGCCGGATCCTCGACAAAGGCATTGTAATTATCGCCGGGGCTCAAGGCCCTGGCGCGCGCGTCTGTGTTCCAGGTGGTGTTCTGGAAGTAGTACTTGTACATATCGCGATCGTCGGCAGCCGGCACATGGAGGATGAAGTCTTCGCCGACGCGGTTCATCTGGTTGGAAGTGCCCCAGCCGTTAAACTCGCCGCGGACGTGGCATATGGTCCGGTTCGGCGACCAGACCTTGAAGACCACGCCCCCGCCATCGGTCGGCGTCGAGCCATACGGTGCGTGAGAAAGAGTGGTGAAGTCCATCGCAAAACCGGCGGGAGGCAGGCCGTCAGAGACGCCGTCCGGACTGAGGTAGTCCGTATCGGTGCCGTCATTGAGTTCGAAGACGAATTCTATGGCGCTTCCGGCCGGCGCCGGAATCTGGGCCTCCCAGATATCATAAGGCCCGCGGTTCCCGACCAGGCTCGCGCTGACGAAGGTGGCCCCGCCATCATCCACCCGGACCCGGACCGATGTGAGGTCGCTCATCCAGCTCTGGACGCGCACCGCGAACGACTGGCCGGCCAGCGGACAGAGCGGGGTGCGGTCGAGAAGCGCGATGTGAGAGATCCCGCTCCACTCGACGTTATTATCAGGCCCGGCCGCAGGCGCCGCCTGCGCCAGAAGTACGATCAGTACAATGGTAGATAAGGCAGTTCTCACGGATGGCCTCCTTAGCCGGCACCTGAGTGCCGAAGTACGCGCTAATGACCATTTTAACACAATTTATGGAGGATGGCAAACGTCACCACCCCGTCTGTTGGGATGCTCGCTGAGACCTCACCACCACGCCGGGCCTTCGCTGGAAGGTGTGTCGCTGACCCGGGCATCGCCTATCGTTGACAGCCGATTGAAAACGCGATATCTACATTGGCTGGCATGAACCTCATGTGGAACGCCGAACTCGCCAGTCTCTTCAAGGTCCTCAGGCGCCTCATGATCAGTGCCGGATACCGGCAGTTCAAGTACTCCCGCAAAGACGGCAGCGGCGAGGATGAGGTCAAGCAGACCGTAACGGTGATCGGCTTGAGTATCGGCATTCTGTAAGGAGAAGAGAGGCGGTGGTTGCCGAATCCCATCACGCGGTATCTCGTCAACTCATCGATATCATACGATCTTAAGATGGAGGTGCAGGTTGCCATGAAGACAAGACATGTAGTTCTTCTGATTGTCATTAGTCTGGTGTGCGCGTCACTCATCGGTGGATGTGCGCCAGCCGAGAAGCAAACCGGGCCGGCCATGGTGAAAGAGATAGACCCTGGCATACTGGAGGGTTATCTATCCTCCGGAGGCCTTCCCAATAGCCTGGAGCTCGTCCCCCCACCACCCGCCCAAGGCTCTGCGGCTTTCGCGCTGGATCAGGAGAGAAGCCGTTAAAAACTCGCCCGGCGCGGTACGCCCCGCTGGGAGCAAGCTATCAAGGATGCCGATCTCCACTTTGCCGAGGCCGCCGAGGCTTTCTCCAGTGTAGTCGGCATCCCGATCACGGAAAAGAATACACCCCACCTCTACATGCTACTGCGCCGCACCCTAACCGATGCGGGCCTCTCCACCTACACCGCGAAGAACCACCACGCACGTGCCAGGCCGTTTATGCTGAACGACGAGCCAATCTGCACGCCGGATGATGAGGATGGGCTTAGGAAAGACGGATCCTATCCTTCCGGCCATACAGCGATCGGATGTCAACTTCATGACGCTTCAGTATTTCATCAACTACAACTTCCCTTCATTCTATCTTTCATCGGCCCCCATCATTACAGCAAATTGGGAAGCGCCAAGCGGCCAGGAGTGGACCGTTCCGGTCGGTATCGGTATCGGCAAGGTTACCAGCCTGGGCAAGGTTCCCACCAATGTGAGCGGGCAGTACTACTATAATGCTGTTACGCCGGACTACGGAGCCGAGTGGACACTTCGGCTCCAGATCCAGTTCCTGGTGCCCAAATGGAGGAGATCCCGGACTGGTTCCCATGGCTTGAAGTATGGAGAGTGATGCATTAAGCGCCGGTATGGAAAGAGGCGGCGCCGTGCTGAATCACCAGCGGTGATTCGCCCTGGTGCCGCCCTTCCTTAAGACCCCTGGGTTCTATCGAGTGAGCTTTTTGCCCTTAAACTTGAAAGTCACACCGTGTTCGGGGTATACCCACCTCTCGACCACGGTTCCCATCACTTCTTCTCTATACTTGCCGGAAGGATAACCATAGAGCTCGTATATCCTGGCTTTGTCGCCCTCCAGGCCCTCGATCCAGTTGGTTCTCCGCTCAACCTTACGTTCGTGTTTGCTTCGAACGAGCTTCTTGGTTTCATACTCAGACAAGTCCGTGTCCTGCTCCGTCTCCTTCTCTGTCGTGGTCCGGTCTCCAGCATATGCGGCGTGGGCCGGGGTATTGAAGACCGTACTGGTTGCGGGACAGAGGAATAGAGCCAGGACTAACACGATTATGATAGTTGCCAGATATCTCATGGATACCCTCCGCGAAGGTGATTATCCTGTCATACTCAGTTTCTCGGCACATGAGACCCTGGTCTTGACCCGATAATCTGATCATTGTACGGGTAGGTGCTTGTGGGTAGGTGCGTGCGGGTAGAGGCTAAAACCTGTAAGACAGGGCCAGGATAGGACCCGTGTCTTTGACGCTCGGTACCAGGCTGAAACCTGCCCCGCCGCCTCCGCCATGATGACCCACTATTGTCCTGGCCGTGAAGTGTCCAATTGTGGAACCTATGATCACATCGGAGAGCCAGTGCGCATTATCATACATCCGCGAGAAAGCACACAGCGCGGCGGTTGCATAGGCAAGAGGTGGGACAAAGCGGTTATCACTGTGCTCTGACGCCACCACGGTTCCAATGGCGAAGGCACAGGTGGAGTGCCCTGACGGAAACGACACGTGGGCGGCTGAGATGGAGGGCCCTTCCCATGGGATATCCTCGGTGGAGGTCTCAAGGGGCCTATGTTTGTGTGAAAGGTACTTGATGGCTCCGGTGATGCCGCAGGAGATTTTGACACGCTCCAAGCTCAAGAGGGCGGTCCTCCGCGCCCCGTCACGGCCTGAAAAGCGGCCATAAAGACAGAGCGCCCCCAGGGCCGGCAGGGCGTATCTCCCATTGCCGAGCGGCTCGGCAAGATTGGCCGCGAAGTGAGTGTTGTCATCGCGCTTGGCCTGAACCCAGTGTTGCACCTCATCCTCCCCATCCGCGACCGCTAAGGCCGCACCCACGATAAGCAAGAACTTAAGCCACTCCGATGCCTTCCAGGACATCGGGGCCATTACGATGTTCCCGGCCGGATCGGGCTCAACAGCCGGATCGGGCTCAACAGCCGGCGTGGTTTGCACGAGGCCGAGCCCAAGGATGAGCAAGAGAGCCAGAGAGGGGATTAGAAACCGGGACCTCCCGCTGCTTGGCTCGAATTCCAGAGATGGCAGTGTCATACCTCTGAGATTACCTCGCAGGGATCATGCCGCCAACCCGGCCAGACGAGGCGTATCCTGCGAGGTTA
>JAUXGG010000285.1 GCA_030622265.1 Candidatus Eiseniibacteriota bacterium | reverse complement strand
TCACGCACGATCTGCTTGGGTGCTCTCTTGGTACGGGAAAGCACATGTATGGCAGAGATCGAGCTGCCCTTGTCAAACTCGATCTTGCACGATTGCACATCCGGAAGCTCGCTTACCGCCTGTCTGATCTCTTCCTGGGGAACACCCCGCTCCTTTGTCAATATAGCCTCCCCACATGGTCCGCAAGCGCCTATGATACCACAAAATACGGGCTCAAGCAAGCCTTAAGCCTCTGAGAAACCCGGAAACAACGCGCGGTCAGGCCGCGAACCGTGAATTCACAAGTCGGTACCTGACCCCGCGGTTGTGAATTCACAAGTTGGTACCTGACCCCGCGGTTGCGAATTCACAAGTCGGTACCTGACCGCGCGTTGTTTCCGGCGTTCTCGGCGGGTTAGGGCTTGCTTGAGCCCGTATTTTGTGGTATCATAGGCGCTTGCGGACCATGTGGGAGGCTATATTGACAAAGGAGCGGGGTGTTCCCCAGGAAGAGATCAGAGAGGCGATAGGCGAGCTTCCGGATGTGCAATCATGCAAGATCGAGTTCGGTAAGGGCAACTCGATCTCTGCCGTACATATACTCTCCCGCACCAAGAGATCGCCCAAGCAGATCGTGCGTGACATCGAATCGGTGCTGCAGGCCCGCTTCGGCATTGCAATAGACCACAGGAAAGTCTCCGTTGCCCAGTTGCCGGCCAGGGCCACCCCCGTTGCGGAACCGGCACCGGCGAAAGCGGTGAGGCCCAGGCTGGTTTCGGTGAGCCTCTCGATAGGAGGCGGGCGAGGGAGCTGTGGGGTCGTCCTGGAACGCGGGGGATTCGAGGTTGCCGGAGAGGCGACCGGTGTCGCAATAGGGGCAGGAACGCTCCGGCTCATTGCCAACGCCACCTTCAGGGCGCTGGAGAAGATCGTGAGCGAGGAGGTAGCGTTCGACCTCCTGGACGTGGTCAGGCTCAAGGCGGGTGACCGGGACACGCTTCTGGTACTGGCGAACTACGTTTCCACAGGGGATGTAAGGGGTCTTGCGGGATGCGTCCAGTACGAGGGCAACGAGCAGGAGGCGGTGGTTCACGCCACCCTGGACGCCTGTAACCGGATCGTCGAGATGCTGCCCCAGACGGAACAGACCGAGTACGAGATCTCACCTTTTGAAGATGAGTGAGGTGTCACTCAGTTTACCTCCCTGTTATCTTCGTGACAGTTCCCTGGATTTGTGTTGACCTTATTCGCATGTGGTTGCAGAATCTTTGCATGCCGGTCAGGCACGCAAGGTGCAATACACGGGGATGGATATGAAGAAGATGACTTACGGGCAATCCGGAGTTGACCTCGCCCGCTACGGCAAGCTCCTCAAGAACATAAAGGTGAACTTGAAGAAACACAGCGAGTCGAGTGGAAGCGGCACCTTCGCCGGTCTCCTCGGACTCGAGGGCACGCTCAGGAAGGGCCGCATGGTGGTAGCGAGCGTCGACGGGGTCGGTACCAAGGTGCAGGTTGCTACCGCGTATGGGTCGCACACCGGGATCGGCAGGGACATCGTCGCGCACTGCGTGGGTGACATCCTCTGCGTCGGGGCCCGCCCCGTGGCTTTCATGGACTATATCGCCTTCGACCGGTTGGACGCGAAGGTGTTTTCCCAGGTCATGAAGGGAATTACCACCGAGTGCGCCGGCCACGGGATCCAGCTCATAGGCGGCGAGACAGCCGAGATGCCCGGCGTGTACAGGAAGGGCGAGTATGATGTCGTGGGATTCATACTTGGTGTTGCCGAAAGGAGAAAAGTGCTGGACGGCTCACGCATCAGGAAGGGTGACCTCATAGTCGGGCTCCCATCGAACGGGCTGCATACCAATGGGTACAGCCTGGCGAGAAAATCCCTCCTGGCGAGGAGCCGCTTCAAGGTCACCGACCGTCCACCGGGCTGGCGGACCCCCCTGGGCCGTGCGCTGCTTAGGCCCCATACCAACTACTTCGACCAGGTGTATCCCCTCGTGGAAAGGGGCGTGCTCAAGGGTATCGCCCACATCACGGGCGGAGGCATCGCAGGCAACCTCTGCCGGATTCTGCCTCCAGGGTGCGCCGCGGTTTTAAGGAAATCGCTGTGGCGCGTTCCGAAGATTTTCGACCTCATTGCTGAGCGTGGGCCCGTCGAGGCGGACGAGATGTACCGGGTGTTCAACATGGGCCTGGGCATGCTTCTTGTTGCGCCTCACTCAGCCCTTCCGGAAGTACTAAGGTGTACTCGATCCTCCAGGGTGGTAGGGGAGATAACGGGTGGTGACGGAGAAGTGGTTCTCGAGTAGACCTTCTCCCGCGGTTCCATCATGAACAATCCCGAAATCATCTATGTCAGCCGCGAGATGGGCAGCGCGGTAAGCACGGCAAAGCTAATGGCGCGAACCTCCAGCCCGGTCCTGATAGAAGGAGAGAGCGGAACCGGCAAGGAGCTCATAGCCAGGCTGGTCCACGTCTCCGGGCAGCGCGGAAAGATGCCGTTTGTGGCCATCAATTGCGGTGCCATCCCCGAGAACCTCTTTGAGAGCGAGCTGTTCGGTTACAGGTCAGGCGCCTTTACGGGGGCCGTCCGCGACAAGCCCGGCATTTTCGAGGCTGCTCACGGTGGAACCATCTTCCTGGACGAGATCGGTGACCTCTCAGTCGCCATGCAGGCCAAGTGCCTGAGAGTGCTTCAGGAAAAGGAAGTCAGGCGGGTAGGGGAAAACAGGCCCAGGCGGATCGATGTCAGGGTGATTGCGGCCACCAACAGGCTGCTCGAGCGGGAGATGAAAATAGGGCGGTTTCGTGAGGATCTCTATTTCCGAATCGGTGTCCTGAGGCTCTGCCTGCCGCCCTTGAGAGATCGTCCGGAGGACGTCGAGGTCCTCTCACGCTTCTTCGCATCCGGGTATGCCCGGCAGCTGGGCCAGGCCGTTCCAAGCATCGAGCGCGAAGTCCTGGAGGTCTTAAGCCTGTATTCGTGGCCGGGAAATGTGCGCGAGCTTGAAAACGAGATACACCGTATGGTCGCCCTCTCGGGCGAGGGAACCGCGCTGGGAGTGGAATTGGTCTCACCTCGCATCAGGCAGGGCATCAGGCACGGCCTCAACGGTGGGGTGAAGGGCAAACTCAAGGCCCGGCTCGTCTCCTATGAAAAGGAGATCATAAAGGAGACTCTCGATCTCTACGGATGGAACAAGACCCGGACGGCGAGGCACCTGGGACTGACCAGACAGGGGCTCTACAGGAAGCTCGGTCGACTGAGGATATACCGGACTGATCGAAACTGATTGGAGTTGACGGGGTTGTTGAGGCTCTGGTAGCTTGCGAGAGGAAGCGACCGGGCCGGCCGGGTATCCCGGCGCAGACCCGGGCGCGAACTTGACACGCATGGATTCGACCAAGGTCCAGTCCGGCGAATGACGGCGGTTACCGACCATGACATTACCGACTATGACACATGGACTCTCTGATCGCATTCCGGGTCCGGCGCGGACCTTGATCTGTGCCCTCTCCGGCCTCGCCGTCGGCTTTTGTTTCTGGCCTTTCAAGACAGGCTTCGTGGCCTTTTTCGTGCTTGTTCCCTTCCTTGCCTACTCGGGCTTGAGGGACGGCCGCGGCAGGTATCTCCTGAACTGCTTCGTATTCGGCTTCTGCTATTTCATGGGAAGTCTCTACTGGATAGCGATGCTGGATAAGGAGCAGATAAC
>JAUXGG010000278.1 GCA_030622265.1 Candidatus Eiseniibacteriota bacterium | reverse complement strand
GACAGAGCACCTTCCTCGTGGAGATGATCGAGACCGCCAACATTCTTAACAATGCCACCGAGCGAAGCCTCGTTCTCCTGGACGAGGTCGGGCGGGGAACGAGTACCTTCGATGGTCTGAGCATCGCCTGGGCCGTGGTGGAATACCTCCACGACCAGGACCAGGTCCGTCCGATGACGCTTTTCGCCACCCACTACCACGAGCTCACCGACCTGGCCGGGATACTTCCCCGGGTCAGGAATTTTAACGTGCTGGTCAAGGAGTATGGTGATAGAATCATCTTCTTGCGTAAGATCGTCGAGGGAGGAAGCGATAGGAGCTACGGAATCCAGGTGGCCGGGCTGGCCGGCCTGCCCGAGGCCGTGATCGAGC
Source organism: Candidatus Eiseniibacteriota bacterium (assembly GCA_030622265.1). Lineage (GTDB taxonomy): Bacteria > Arandabacterota > Arandabacteria > Arandabacterales > Arandabacteraceae > JAUVJV01. Next base: position 3,420 of record JAUXGG010000278.1, on the reverse strand, counting down.
GGGCGAAAGAGATCCTGTCCAACCTTGAAGAGGATGAGTACAGCATAGGGGACATACCCCGGATCGCCAGGGGAGAGCACTCGCCGGTATCGGGCGATATTCAGCTCTCGCTGTGGGAGAGTGAGAAGGAGATCACCAAGCGCCTGCTGGCCATGGACACCGACAGCATGACCCCGCTGGAGGCCCTTGAGGAAATAGATTTCTTGCGCAAGATGGCATCCGGCGGTGGGAGGGAGCAAGATGGCGAAGATTGAGATCCTGCCTCCAAAGCTCGTGAACCTGATCGCCGCGGGCGAGGTCGTCGACCGGCCATCGTCGGTGGTTAAGGAGCTCATCGAAAACGCCATAGACGCGGGCGCGCGGAGCATCACGGTGGAGGTCAAGGGAGACGGGCGTGAGCTCATCAAGGTCACCGATGACGGCAGCGGCATGACCGAGGAGGATGCGCTGCTCGCCTTCGAGCGGCACGCCACCAGCAAGATCTCCAGGGCGAGTGATCTTGACCGCATAAGCACGATGGGTTTCAGGGGAGAGGCGCTGCCGAGCATCGCCGCCGTCTCGGAGATCGAGATCATCACGCGAACCGCCGACGAGGAACTTGCCACCCGCGTGGTGCTTCGCGGCGGCAGTATCGAGGAGAAGGACAAGACCTCGCGTGCCGTGGGCACCACCATCAAGGTTACCAACCTCTTCTTCAATACGCCGGCCCGGGCCAAGTTCTTAAAGACCAGGGCGACCGAGATCCGCCATGTCACCCGCACCTTTGCATCTAATGCCATGAGCCGGTACGCGATATCGATGAAACTCATTCGCGACCGGAAAGTTATCCTCAGCCTCCCGTTGGCGGATAGCATAGAGGAGCGAATCGGGGGAATCCTCGGGCGGAGCTTCGGCGAGAACTCGCTTCCGATCGATGTCTCCGACGAATACATCCAGCTGGCCGGCTTTCTCTCACGGCCGGAGGAGGCCCGAAGCTCCCCCGGCCAGACATCGATCTTCATAAACGGCAGGCCCGTGGAGAGCAGGCCGATCTTAGGCTCCATTTGCGCCGCTTATGGAAATACGCTCCGGCGCGGACGCTATCCCATGGGCGTTGTCCTCCTGGAGATCGATCCCAGGGAAGTCGACTTCAATACGCATCCCACCAAGAAGCAGGTCAGGTTCAGGCGGGAGCGCGAGGTGAAGAGCTTCGTGTTCCGGGCCGTCCAGAGCGCCCTGACAACGCGCAGGATGATCCCGCCGCTGATAGCGAGACCCAGGACGGCCGCCGGTGAAGGATTGGCCGTCCTTGCGCAGCACATACCGCTGCGGGATACCAGAGACGTCCTGGTGCGCGAGACCGGGACGGCTGCCTACACCACGCCCCGGATCGAATCCGAAAGCGGTGTGGTCCCCATCGTTCAGATCAAGAACTCCTATGTGCTCGCCGAGTCCGATGCCGAGTTCTACCTGGTGGACCAGCATGCGGCGCATGAAAGGGTGCTTTACGAGGAGGCCCGGACCAGGCTTGAGGGGCAGGAACCGGTCGCCCAGAAGCTGCTCTTTCCCGAATCGGCGGAGGTAAGCCCCGAGGAGGAAGAGCTCATTGATGAGCATCTCGAGGACATCCGCAAGATGGGTTTCGACGTCAGGAAGTTCGGCCGGCGAACCTATGTCATAGAGGGGGTGCCGGCCGGGATCAAGGAGTCCTTAAGAAAGACCATCCTCACCGAGCTGGTGGATGAGGTCATCCACACCCGGTCGGAATCACCCGACATGCATCACCTCCTGGCTGCGGCCTATGCCTGCAAGGCCGCCATCAAGGCCGGGGACAAGCTCTCAAGCGAGGAGACCCGCTCCCTGATAGACCGCCTCTTTAAGTCCCGCATGCCTTTCGCCTGCCCTCACGGACGCCCGACCATGATCAGGCTATCCTGGGAAGAAATCGAACGCAGGTTCCTGAGAAGATGAAGGCCGACGAGACCGCAGATGCCAGGGCGAATCTCGTAATTCTCGTCGGGCCGACGGGTGTCGGCAAGACCGACGTCAGCCTCTGCCTCGCCGAAGAGCTCGATGCCGAGATCGTCTCGGCCGACTCGCGTCTCTTCTACCGCGGGATGGATATTGGAACCGCCAAGCCCGGGCCCGAAGCCCGAAGAGGAATTCCTCACCACATGATCGATATCGCGGATCCGGATGAGGATTACTCATGTAAGAGGTTCGAGGTGGAGACCCGCCGGATCATACGGGATATCCTCGGCCGCGGCAAGGCCGTGATAGCGGTGGGAGGATCGGGCCTCTATGTCAAGGCGCTCACCGACGGTATCTTCGAGGGACCGGGTGGGGACCCGGACCTCCGCCGGAGCTTAGGGGCGGAGGCCGGCAAGAAGGGGAAAGACCACGTCTGGCGGATGCTGGCCAAGGTCGATCCCGACAAGGCCGCTCAGATAGATCCTGAAAACCTCGCCAGGGTGATTCGGGCCATCGAGGTTTACCGGAAGACCGGGACACCCATGAGCCAGCTCGAGAAGCAGGCCGAGCCGATAGGAATACCGCATGTCAAGTTCGGGCTCACCCGGAATCGCAAGGAGCTCTATGCCCGGATCAATACCCGGGTTGACGAGATGATGAATCTCGGGTTTCTCGATGAGGTGGCGAGCCTTACCGAGCGTGGCTACTCGGGTGCCGGAGCCGTAAAGGGAAGCCTCGGATACAGTGAGCTCCTCGTGCATATGGATGGCTTAATCTCGATCGATAGGGCTGTCAATCTGATCAAGCGCAACACGAGACATTTCGCCAAGCGCCAGATGACCTGGTTTAAGAAGGATAAGGAGGTCACCTGGATAGACATAACCGGCCGCAGTGACCACGAAAGGATCGCCGCCGAGATCCTCGCGGTCTTACGCGGTTGACATATCCGCGGCCGCAGTGTAGAATCCGATCGTGTCACTGTATGAAAGCAACACCGTGTAAAAGCGGCAGCCGGAGAAGAAGTGGTTATACGCGGGAGCGATGAAATGGAGATCAAGAAACGGGATATGTTCATAGGGATCCTGATCCTGGGATCGATCTGGGGATTCTTCGAAGTGGTACTCGGCGGGGGCATGAAGGCTGCCGCAATCGCGCACAGAAGCGCTCTCATGACGGGCCTGGGAATAGGCACGATGGCTGTGGCGTATGCCGTTTACAGACGGGCTCTCCCGCTTATCGCCATTGCGCTGATAGCCGTCGCCGTGAGACAGCTCGCGGTTCCCATCCTTCAGGTATCTTTCATATGCAAAACCAATTCCTGCCTGGCGATGTCGCTGGGGGGATTCGCGCTTGCCGGAGGCGTTGCGGTCGCAGGCAGGCGGCTTAAGCAGGGCATCGCGCCCCGGGCTGCCACCGGGTTCTCGGCCGGACTCCTGACCGCCACGAGCTTCTATTTCCTGGGCATGCGTG
>JAUXGG010000127.1 GCA_030622265.1 Candidatus Eiseniibacteriota bacterium | reverse complement strand
TGCATATACCGCTGGGCCGCCCGGTCATGTTCTTTGAGCTCCGCTATACCCAGAGCCTCCACAACATCATCGACGAGAATTGGGCTGACGAGAATCTCAGGCTTGAGCCCAGGGTCAAGAACAGCGGGACACAGTTCTATGTGGGTCTGCTCTATGGGTTGTAGAATGGACAGTGCGCGGAATGAACTTGATTGTCACGGCATTCACTCTGGCCGTATTGCTGAGTGCCGTGGTTGTCCCCCTGCACGCTGAAGATGGCGATGACCCCTCAGGCGGGCGCATAGCGAGTACGCGGGTTCCGGTGCTGGGAGAAACCAGGTTCATGTCAAACGCCTTTCTTCCCGCCCCCTTCATCACAACCAACCTCCGAAGCTCTTTAGGCCTCGGGCAAGCACGCAATGTCCATACTCCGATCCTTGTGATCGATAGTGTAGAGGTCATAGGTCTCGAGGGTGACCTTCTCTACGCCCTGCTGGATGCCAAATACCAGTATGCCGTCCAGGACTGGGTTGCCGTCTGGGGCCGCTTCCTGGTCAATTCGAGATTAGGAAACGAGCTTCAATCCGTACTCGCCCAGGGGGTCTCGGTTCATAATGGTTTCGAATGGTGGGGACGATATAACCGGCCGGGCACAGTCATTCCTGCTTAATGTCTCATACACTGGACGCCAGGAGCTCGGACTTGGCCTGGATATCAAGCATCAGCGGCTTCCCATGCGCGGTTTCGACGATACCATAGCCTTCACTTCAGCCATCATTACCATGCAGTACTACTTCTAAAGGCTCCAGTCGATCTGCCTCTCCTGACTGACCCCAGCCATCGCGCACTGGACAAAGGGGGGACAGCGCCTATTTCCCGGGAATAGGCGCTGTCCCCCCTTGTTCTCCCGTTGTCACCTGGCCGTGGCGTGTGTAACGAACGGCTGTCGAGACGGTATCTCGGGCCGGAGCCGAAATTGTTGAAGTATCCGCGCCGAGATGCTATCATACCGGAAGAATGGAGATGGTGTTGAGAGATGAAAAACAACAAGGCCGCCATGGTCGCGGCAATTGTCCTGGTCGCGATCGGCCTGATACCCTGGCGGGGCGTCGCTATGAGTAAGGGCCAGATGCCGGCCGGTACTTCTCGTACGGCCGAGAGCCATACTCAGATACCTCTTGGAGACCTTCGCCTCACTGTAGTCTATGATAACTATCCCGATGTTCAAGGCCTGAGGTCTGAGTGGGGGTTTTCATGTCTCATAGAGGGTACCGAGAAGACGATTCTCTTCGATACGGGCGGGGACGCACCTGTTCTGCTCGCCAATATGGATAGTCTGTCAATCAGACTTGAGGATATAGATATAGTCATCCTTTCCCATGAACACTGGGACCACACGGGCGGGCTGAGAGCCTTTCTCAAGCGAAACCCGAATGTCACGGTCTATGTGCCCCGCTCATTTAAGAGTGCTTTCAAAAAGCAGGTAATCGATGCCGGCGCTGAGGTTATCGAGGTGGGAGGCCCTACCAGGATCTGCAGGTCCGTTTATTCCACAGGCGAGCTCGGGGATTCGATAAGAGAGCAATCGCTCGTGGTCTGTACGGATAGGGGGATGATTGTAATAACGGGGTGTGCACACCCGGGAATTGGCTTGATTGTGAAGAAGGCCAGGGAACTCATCCCGGACGAGGTGCTTCTTGCCATGGGTGGTTTTCACCTGATGAGAGCAGATGAGGACGAGATTTCCGATATTGTGGCCTCACTTAGAGAAGCCGGGGTTCTGAGTGCCGGACCCTGTCACTGCTCCGGTGATAATGCAAGACGCCTGTTCAGGGCCGCGTATGGGGATCACTACCTGGACATCGGTGTCGGTACTACCTTGACATCTGCTGATTTCGAATAGCCTGGTGGCAACCCATCAATGTCACTGCCTCGTACCCCATCTCATTGACGTCCTGCCCATCTCATTGACGTCCTGCCCATCTCATTGACCTCGGTGAAAGCCTCAAGCTGTCACCAGGTCTTCCTCTCCTTGGCAAACAGGCTATCGAGGGGCATCTCGAAGAACGCACGGCCCGCTGCTTCCACTCCCATACGGTTGACAAGGTCTTGGACAAGCGGCGGTACTTCGGGCCGGAGCCGGATCGTAACCATACCACCCTCGTCTGAGGTGAATACCGCCCAGGCGGGCTCAGGTGCTTCTTTGAGCTTTATGTTTCCCTTGCCCAGGGTACAGCCGCTGCCCAACTGCACCCCATCGATGAGACAGGACTCTGGGGTCTTAAGAGGTGAGTGAACTTCAGCCGTTATACCGAAGTGTCCCTCCGATTGGAGCTCCTGAAGGGCGAGCTTGCCCATGCGGTAACCGATCACGACATAGGGCCCCAGGTGCCCATGAAAAGCCTTGAGGAGGTCCTCAACCGGGATCTCACTTTCGTGCGCGTGGGAATGTCGGTCCATGGGCCCGCGCGCCCAGAGATCCTCAAGTACAGCCAGGGTAACTTCGTAATCTACCAGCCTCGCCAGGCGAACATTTCCGTCAGGATTGGGTACCAGGTTAAATCCAGTGGCTTCACTTCCCTCAATCGTGTAGAGGCCATCATCGAATTCCAGAAGGTCCGGTCTCAAAATGGCCGCTGCCGCAAGCTCATCGTAGACCATCACATGAGCGCTCTTGTCGCCCAGGCGACCCAGCAGCCTGGCCATCCACAGAACGGGATAGGACTTACCATCCAGAGAGGATAGGAAAGCGGGGCCGTCAATCTCCCTGGCACCGGAGATGTCAAGAATGACAACTCCGGCAGCCTTAGCGAATACGGTTTGGGAAGCTTCGGCATCGTAAAGCAGGTTCCAGTCCGAGATATGCCCATCCTCGACAACAGCTGGAATCCAGATCGTGTGAATGAGGCCGAGGCTGCCCTCGCTGCCGGTCTCGAGCATTTCCAGATTGGTGAGCGGCCCGAGAGCAAGATATTCGATTTCCCCGATCTGCTGCATGAAATTGGCCAGGTCTTCAGGAGCAAAGGGTTCCACGGTGGTCTTCCTGGGCGGGGGAAAAGGTGCCCCACCGACACCGTTTGCCGTTTGCCTCCATGGAGGAGGTTCCAGCCCGGTTTTTTCATTTCCTTTCATGACAGATATCGAGCCCGACCCGCTGGCTTCCAGGAGCCCTATCAAATTGTCGGCGCCCTTTCCCAGTGCTGCCGACCCGCCAACTGTCACAAACGCATCGATGCTGATGGTCGAGTCCGCCAACAGCGCGAAGATGGCCCTGACATCATCAAGCCCCATATCGGTATCAACCACGATGTGGCGATGTGGGATATCAGAATGACCGAGATGCGCCTGTGCGCCAAATGGCAGTGCAAAGGAAAGAGCTATTAACCCGAGGAGGGCTATCCCCGGTATGATGACTGGTAATCGCTTGCAGGTCATGTTCAGCCTCCTAACCTCAATTGAGAAATCCCCTTAACATCCCGGGCATCCTACCGTGAGCCCAGACGGGCAGCCACAAAGACGGTGCGGCCGGGCATCGGGTAGCCGGGCTGAAAACTGTAAACCTCATTCGTCAGGTTCTCGACTTCCAGCGAGACTTCCAGGAGCCCCGGGATGTAGTCCGAGAAATCGTGGCCGATTCCACCGTTCATAACGAAGTAGCTCGGAAGTTTCTCCACATCCACTATGGCCCCCGCACCGCTGCGGCCATTATAGGCATATTGCTTATCGACGTATTCAAGATCGAGCGTCAGCCGCAATTTCGAGACAGGCTTGTAGTTAGCCCCCGCGGACACGGACAGCTCAGGCGCACGGGGAGTCTTCTCCTGCTCGGGATCCAGCACCGTGATTGCACCATACAGGGATAGGTCCCGGCGCGGGTCCAGCGTGCTGGATATCTCCAGGCCGTTGAGCTCATATTCCCTGACATTGATAAGCCCGTCCGGGGTGTACTGCATGAGATTGTCGGCCTTGTCGTGAAAAACCGAGGCCTGGAGCTTGATCCAATCCCCAAAGGCCGCGTTCGCTCCCACCTCGGCGTGGTCGAGGACTTCCGCATTGAGATCATCAATCGTACCGGACGCTACGCCGACAGTATATACCCCGGGATAGGTGACACCGCGCGCATAGGTCCCAAAGACCTTCCAATCTGCCGATTGATATGTGAGCCCTGCATGGGGCGCTGTCTCCGAGGGAAATCTTGAGTGTTCATAATACCCTATGCCCAGGGATGGAACGAGGTTGGCCTCGCCCACACCGATCCTGTACCGGGCAGCAAGTGCGGGCGCCACGGTGGTGAAGCGGCCCTTGTATTCAAACGGCACAAACCCCGACTCGGTAGTGTTACGGAATTCACCACCCTCGTCCTCGACTTCCAGCCCGGCGGTAAGACCGAACTCACCCCAGGTCATGTCCTCTGATCCCCGGAAGCCGTAGTTATTCCAGTCCGTATCCGAGTCTCCGGCCGGGCTGTCGGGGCCGCTCAGATGGTCCTTCTCCCAACGGATTTGGCCATCCTCGTAGTAAAGGACGGCATAACCGTTAAAACGGTCGCCGTCATGGTCAAGCCTTATATTGTGGGTCAGGGTCTCTGTGGCGAACTTGTCCTTTTCCGGAGTAGGCTCATCAATTCGCCCGGGGTCGCGGCTCCAGTTGTCCGTATGCTGCAGAACATAGCCTGCATGGATACTGCTGGAGGCGTCCAGGCCCAGCCGGAGAAACTGCGACTCGATCTTTCCATCGGCGTGCGGGCGATGGCCGTCGGATTCCCTGTAGTTTATCCCCAGGTAGTAATCAAAGACCTGGATCTTGCCACCGTGCCGGATCACTCCCCCACCCGTGCTGTACTCCCCGAAAGTGAGGTTGCAGGAGGTTTCGTATCCAGGGTGGCTGCGCTGGAATGTCGTCAAGTCAACGGTGCCGAAGGTGCCCGGGTAATTGTAGGGCTGCGGGCTCTTGTATACCTCGATACTTGAGGCGTAGTCGGTTTGAACAATATCCATTACAGGGTGAGACCATACGCCTACTTCGCGCGGCGCCCCGTCCACATAGACCTTGATCTCGCTGCCGGGCCGCCCCGCGCCCTGCCCGCGGATATAGACAGATCCACCCTCGCCTCCCCCGTAAGAGCCCAGGAGGTTATACCGCGATATGGTCACACCTGGAAGCAGTCTCAGGGCGGAGGGCAGGTCATGTGCGTTAAGATCTTCTATCTGTTGCCATCCCACGGCTGTGGTAGTCCCTCCGTAGAGGGTCACGTCTTCCCCGGATATGATCGGAGTGTCAACCACCTCAACCGTGTCGATTCTGACCGCGATGCGCTCCTTCCCATCCACCACGCCAACCATCATCATGATTGCACATGCGACAAGCACTCCTATCACTCCGCACAGCATCGAATTTCTCATTCTCCTGCCTCCTGTCGTTCAGTTAGCCGCCTGTGAATCCCCCCGGTCATAGATTGCGTCCAATCGAGGCCGCTGCCAGGGATGTGTACTTGACGTGCTTGGCGGCCCTGAGCTTATGTGCCAGCTTCTCCACCTCGTCGGGCTTGCCTCACACCACGATGACTTCCAGGCAATTGTCATCGTCCAGGTGAACATGCTGAGAGGATACGATCAGACCGATGTGGTCGTGCTGAATTCCGGTGAGGCGTTTCGAGAGGTCCCGACTGTGGTGGTCATAGACCAGGATGATAGCGCCTGCCACTTCCTCTCCTCCCTCTCACTCCTCACGGACCAGACTACCGCGAATAAGATCGCCGGTAGCCTTTGAGCGCGTGGGGTATCCCTGGGCTTCGATCTGAGCATCGAACCTCCGTAGAAGGCTCTCGTCAATGGATACGCTGAATCTCGATAAAC
>JAUXGG010000146.1 GCA_030622265.1 Candidatus Eiseniibacteriota bacterium | reverse complement strand
TCGATGCCCAGATCTCTCGCTCGGTATGCACGTGCTCTGCCTCTTCGGACACGTGGATGCCGAGGGCGTCCGAGAAGGCGTCCGCTATCGCGATAGTGAAGATCCCACCTATGACCGTCAGCCTGGAATGAGTTCCGGAATGCAGCCCGACCATCAGGCCGAGCGTGGTAATGGCCCCTGAGGTCATGCCGAAGCTCACACCGGTTCTTATTGAATCCCTCATAGAGCCTTACTACCCTGTCCCGGTTTACGAGACCGACCTCTTAACGTGATTGAGAAGGCCCCCGTCGAGCAGAGTGTTCCGCTGTCTCTCGGAAAGATCATACTCAACCGCGATCTCGGTGCCCTTGGTCTCATTGATGAGCGTCAGGGGCTCATCCTTCTCGACACTTGACCTCACGCTCTCAAGGCGGATCTTATCCCCGCTCTCGATCTTGCCATAGTCATCGGCATCGGCAAAAGTGAGGGGCAGGATGCCGAAGTTGACCAGATTGGCCTTGTGGATTCGCGCAAACGACTTGGCAAGGACCCACTTTACCCCGAGATACATTGGCGCTAGGGCGGCGTGCTCTCGGCTTGAACCCTGACCGTAGTTCTCGCCTCCCACGATGAAGCCTCCGCCGGAGTCCTTGGCCCGCTTGGCGAAGGTGGGATCGACGACCTCGAAAACGTGCTCCGCAATGGCCGGGATATTTGATCTGAGCGGCAGGATCTTGGCTCCCGCCGGCATGATGTGATCGGTGGTTATATTGTCCTCGACCTTAAGAAGCACGGTTCCCTCGATCTTGTCGGGAAGCGGCTTGGCCTGGGGAAGCGGCTTGATATTGGGGCCGCGGATTATCTCGACCTTGCTGCCGTCCAAGGGCGGCACGATGATCATGTTATCGTTTATGAGGTAGTGCTCGGGGAGCGTGATGGAGGGGGCCTTGCCGAGCTTCCGTGGATCCGCCACGACGCCGCTCACGGCCGTCGCCAGTGCGGTCTCCACGCTTCCCAGATAAACTAAGGCGTCTTTGGTACCGCTGCGGCCCAGGAAATTGCGGTTGAAGGTTCGCACGGTCGTGGAACCCGAAGGAGGCGCCTGTCCCATTCCGATGCATGCCCCGCAGGTTGATTCCATGATCCGGGCTCCCGCCCCGACCATTTTCGCCAGGCCTCCGTTCCCGGCCAGCGTCTCATATACCTGCCGGCTACCGGGGGATATGACGAGGCTCATGCCCTCCGGAATCGTCTTTCCGTCCAGGACTTCCGCCGCGGTTAGCATCTCCTTGAGAGAGGAGTTGGTGCAACTCCCGATCACCACCTGCTGGACAGGCTTGCCTTCGATCTCGCTTACCTTGACTACATTATCGGGACTGTGGGGTTGGGCAATCATGGGCTCAAGCGAGGAGAGATCGAGGTCTATGGTCTCATCGTACTCTGCATCCGGGTCGGCGACGATCTCCTTCCAGTCTTTCTCCCTGTCCTGGGCCTTGAGGAAGGCGCGTGTCACCTCGTCACTTGGGAATACCGAAGTGGTTGCCCCCAGTTCGGCACCCATATTGGTGATGGTCGCTCGAGCCGTGGCATCGAGAGACTTGATCCCCTCGCCGGCGTACTCCATTATCTTGCCCACGCCGCCCTTTACAGAGAGCCTGCGAAGGAGTTCAAGGATCACATCCTTACCTGCTACCCAGTCGGGAAGCTCGCCCTTGAGGTTGACCAGCACGATCTTCGGAGCCGGCAGATAGAAAGGATAGCCCGCCATCGCGGCCGCCACATCGAGGCCCCCGGCGCCTATGGCTATCATGCCGATGCCGCCGCCGGTAGGTGTGTGGCTATCGGATCCCAGGAGGGTCCTGCCGGGAACACCAAAGCGCTCCAGGTTCAACTGGTGGCATATACCGTTTCCAGGCCTCGAGAAGTGGATTCCATATTTCGCGGCTACGCTCTGGAGGAACCTGTGGTCGTCCGCATTCTCGAAGCCTGTCTGCAGGGTATTGTGATCGACATAGCTCACCGAGAGCTTGGTCTTGACCCTCGGTATGCCCATCGCCTCGAACTGGAGATAGGACATCGTACCGGTGGCGTCCTGAGTGAGGGTCTGGTCGATCCTTATCGCGATCTCGGTTCCCGGCTCCAGCTTGCCGGAGACCAGGTGGTCTTCCAGAATCTTCTGAGCTACTGACTTTCCCACGGCAATACCTCCCTGGTGAGACGTGAAATCATTGTTTCTTGCGGTTATCGGCTGGGGATAATAGCATGAATCTGTCCCCAGCTCAAGTCAATAGGGAAGCTATTGCAGGGCCAATGCATCCAATAGGGAGAGGGAGAATAGAGTACGCGGGGGTCAGCTCTTGAATCGTGAATTCACGATTCGGTACCTGACCCCAATCTGTTGAATTTGGGTTCGGGATGTGGTAAACTATAGATACACGAGCAAATCTCAAAAGGGGAAGAATATCTATGAAGACTACATGCTTGCGTATGCTTACATTGGCCCTGACTCTGGGGCTCCTGATCCTGCTCGGTGCTGGGCAGTCCCGGGCTTCGCTGGAGATTCACTGCATAGACGTTGGCCAGGGAGATTGCACCCTGATCATATCACCCACGGGTGGAACCCTGCTCTTTGACGCCGGCACGAACGGTCGGGGCAATGATACGGTGATCCCCTATATGCAAAGCCTGGGCTTGAGCGCCCTCGACTACATAGGCAGCTCGCATTACCATATGGACCATGTCGGTGGGATAGACGAGGTAGTGAACAGCCTGGGCATAGATTCTGTCCGGGTGTCGGTTCTGGACAGGGGTTGGTCATACACAACGATCACCTACCAGGATTATGCCAACGCGGTAGCTCCGAAACGCACCACGATCGTGGACAATCAGGTCATAGATCTCGGCGGCGGCGTCACGGCAACCTGTGTGACGGTGAACGGAAACGGTGCACTTTCCCCGCCTTTCCTGAGCAGTAATCACGATGAGAACGATATGTGCGTCGGTCTCCTGGTCGAGTACGGAGATTTCGACTTCTTCGTGGGGGGCGACCTGTCAGGTGTAAACTCGTCCTCTTACAGCGACATCGAGACTCCGACGGCTCCGGATGTCGGCGACGTAGATGTCTACCGGGTTGACCACCACGGCAGCTCCAGCAATTCGAACACGAATTTCGTTTCCACATTGCTCCCGGAAGTATCCATCATATCCGTGGGCTCCAACTCGTACGGTCATCCCACGCAGACCATTCTAAACAGGCTCGTGAGCTACGGAAGTTACATCTACCAGACTGAAACAGGAAGCGGAGGCACCATACCTGCGGGTGAGGGCGAGGTGGTCGGCGGCCATGTCGTCATCGAGGTATTTCCCGGTTACTTCACCGTGGACGGCGACTTCTACGATCTCGGCATCTCCGGTGTCGAGGTGGCCGCCCAGCCGCTCTCCCTGGAGATCTCTCCCAATCCGTTCTTCGGCGAGACCACCTTCTACCTTGGTGGGGTAGGCGGCAGAGACCTCAAACTCGAGATCTACGATGTGCAGGGACGGCTGGTGAATGTCCTTTCGGCTGTCGGGGCCGGCCAGACGCTGCAGGCTGTCTCCTGGAACGGACGCTCGGTTGCGGGGAGTCCCGTGGCTCCCGGCGTTTACTTCGTCCGGCTGGGAGGAGAGACCGGCAATGTGCCCAGGAAGGTGGTGCGCCGGTAGAGGCGCGGCGACCCCTGACCCCATTGATGTCTTGTTCCCAATTTCATCAACTTGACAGCACCCCTCCTTATGCCTTATAACCGCAGGGAACAGTGGGAGTTGGCGATGATGCTAAGAAGGGGTTCACACGATGCCTACCTATTCGCATTCCAGGCTTGAGAGCTACCAGAACTGCCCGCGGCAGTTCAAGCTTCACTACATCGACAAGATAGAGGTTGAGGAAGAGGGGATCGAAGCCTTCATGGGGTCGCGAGCGCATGAGGCCCTCGAGAAGCTCTACAAAGACATTCGCATGACCAAGGTTCCCACACTGGAGGAGCTGCTTGCCTACTATGAGCAGCAATGGGATAAGAACTGGCACGATGGTATCAAGATCGTGAGGAAAGAATACACTCCCGACCATTACAGGGAGGTCGGCAGAAGGGCGGTGGCGGAGTACTACGAGCAGCACCAGCCTTTCGATGAGTCGCGCACCATCGCGCTGGAGTACAAGGTGGCTTTCCCGATTGATGAGGCCGGAGACTACACGATGCTGGGTTATGTCGACCGGCTTGCCGTGGCCAAGGACGGAACATATGAGATTCATGATTATAAGACCTCCGGGCGGCTTCCGACCCAGGCCCAGGCCGACAAGGACCGGCAGCTTGCGCTCTATCAACTGGCGGTCAGGGACATGTGGCCGGATGTCAAGCAGGTCGACCTGGTATGGCACTATCTTGTCTTCGGAAAGGAGATCAGGTCGCGTCGCACATCGAAGCAGTTGGACAATCTGAAGCAGGACGTGATGGCCCGCATCAGGACGATCGAAGCCGACTCGGATTTCAGGCCGAGGGAGAGCGCGCTCTGCGACTGGTGTGCCTATCCTCCATACTGCCCCGCCAAGAGGCACGAGTTTGAGATGTCGGAGCTCTCGCCGGAGAAGTATGCGAGCGAGAACGGCGTGACCCTGGTAGACAAGTACGCCGAGCTGGATACCAGGAAAACCGAGATCGAGAGAGATCTCGAGCAGGTGAAAGCGGCGCTGATAAAATACGCGAAGGACAAAGAGATTGAGGTCATCAAGGGAGGTGGCCACAGGGTGATGGTGAGATTCTACAAGGGCCTCGCCCTGCCCAGAAAGGATGAACCGGGCCGCAGGGAGCTCGAGGAGCTTGTTAAGGCCGAGGGCCTCTGGGAGCAGGTCGCGGTGATGAGTCCGGTGAGCCTCTCGAAGCTTGTTGAGAGGGGGGCGCTTGACACCGAATTGGCGCGAAAGATAAGTGATATGGGCCGCCAGGAAGAAAGGCCCTGGGTTAAATTGTCGAAGCTCCGGCGGGGCAGCAATTAGCCCTCGTCCGGGTGCCTGAGACGCTTTTGGTTCAGGCTGGATAATGGAGGCAGCAGAGTAGCGACGATGCGGATGAAGCCGAGAACCTTCCTATATCCCTTGCTGCTTACAGCGGTAGCCATTGTGCTTTCATCGTGCTCCAGGATGGACATGAGGATGGGAATGGGTGATGGCAGCGGAGTCAGGCTGTCATACCGGACCGCGGGTACCGGCGATGCCCTGGTCGTCACCCACGGTGGACCGGGCTATGAGAAGGCCCTCATGTATCCGGGGTTTGACGGGCTGCTCTCTGATCTGAAGGTGGTTTACTACGACCAGCGCGGCTGCGGCTCATCGGAGCCCTTGAGCCCCTCGACTCC
>JAUXGG010000321.1 GCA_030622265.1 Candidatus Eiseniibacteriota bacterium | reverse complement strand
GCCCTGCGCAAGACCACCTATGGCGAATGGACGCAGGAAGACCCGCCCCCCGACAGCGCGGGAGTGGAGAAGGTGCTTCGCGAGGTAACAGCCTCCCGTTTCAAGAGGGCGATCCGGTCGCTTCGCGGCGCGCCCCGCGATGTCGCCACCATACTCCTGTCACGCTGGGACATCGATAATCTCGAGTTTGCTCTCAGGACCTGGCACGGCAGAGACAACACGCTTCAGAAGTATCTGACCTACCCGACCTTTGCCGATGATGTCCACGTCTATGACATAGTCGAATCCGAGACACTTGAAGAAATCGCCCTGATCTTGAGTCATACTCCATACTTCGAACCCGTGAGGGCGAGCCTCCGGGCCTACAGGGAGAAGAAGGCAATCTACGTCGTGGAGATGGCCCTGGAGCGGGACTACTATGCCAGGCTGCTTAGCGCGGTGCGCGATCTCGGCGGCACCGACGCTTCCCAGGCACAGAAGGTCATAGGTGCCGAGATCGACATGATCAACCTGTCCTGGCTCGCCCGTATGGTTGACTACTACGGGATCAAGGCCGTGGAATTCCATGAGTACGCGATCCCCGGGCCATCGGAGGTCTCGAAAAGGCTCGCCGACCCGGGCTTATCCGATCAGGATATCGAGGATATCCGCGGTGAGCTCCAGGGCGGCAGGTCCGGTAAGGAGGGTGAGGGATTCTCCCAGCTTGAGGGCGTCGCCCTCATGGAAGGCCTGGTACGGGAAATGGCTGTAGATGCCGCGCACCGTTCGCTGGCTGGATACCCTTTCAGCATAGGTTGCGTGTTCGCATTCTATCTGTTGAAACGGCTTGAGTTCATGAATCTCCAGACGGTCTTTGTTGCCAAGTCGATCGGCCCCGCGGCCGGTGACGTGGGCGCAAGACTCTATGGTCTGAGGTGAGGCGCGCATGTTTGTAGCCGAGAAAATGAACCGGATCAGCGTCCTCATCATGAAGGAGGACATGGAAGCCGTCGTCGAGGAGATCGCCAGGAGCGGCGTCCTTCACCTGACCAGGATCGAGGAGATGGATGTCTGGGCCGACAATCTAGATGACGTCGGCGTCAGCACGCTGTCGGCGGGATACTCCAAGCGCATGCGCAGGATCAATGACCTGATCCAGGAGATCTCCCCTAAGGATCTCGGCAGAGAATCGGGCGGTGGTGAAGAGATTGGTCTTCTCGATCTGCGGGGAGTCGACAAGGAAATCGACAGGATCGAGAAGGAAGTCGAACCAGCTATCGCCTCCAGGCGGGTCTTGAACGAGAGGCTGGCCGAGATTAAAAGCCTTCAGGGTCAAATCGATTCTCTGGTCCCGACCGGCATGCCGATCGCCGGCCTGGTGCACTCCAGTCTTCTTTCGACTGCCATAGGTGTGATTGAGGAGTCGAAGCTCGAAGATGTCAGGAAGATCCTGTCCTCGGTCCCTTCGGTTGTCCTGCCGTACGGGCAGGAAGGGAAGAGCGTCAGTATCGTTGGCGTGGTCCTCAGGCGGGACAAGACCCGGCTGGACAGCGCGCTCAACCAGGCAGGCTTCACAGAGTCCCGCCTGCCGGCGGACCTGAGCGAAGTATCCACGGAGATCCAGGCCCGCGCGCGGGAGAAGGCCGTCGAGATAGAAGAGCGGTTGGAAAGAGCCAGGGCGGACCTGGCCGGGGTCACGGAGAAGGTGCTTCCGGATCTGAAGGACATGTCGCGCCGGGTGCAGGCCGCCGTACTGCTTCTCAACATAAAGGAATACTGCAAGGTCACCGAGAAGACCTGTCTCTTCTCAGGGTGGGTTCCGGACGAGGAGACCGAGGATCTGGTCTCGAGGATCAAGCAGATGACGAGCGGCCGCGCCGTGATCGAAGTCACCAGGGCCGATAAGCTGCATGATGCCCGCGAGGGCGGCCCCGAGGTTCCGGTATTGTTCAAGCAGCCTCCGTTCCTGAAGCCCTTCGAGCTGCTTGTCTCCGGCTACGGCACTCCATCGTATCGCATGATCGATCCGACGATCTTCGTCGGGATCACCTTCCTGCTCATGTTCGGAATGATGTTCGGCGATGTGGGACATGGCCTGGTGCTCTTGCTTGGAGGCCTCCTGCTGGCTTTCAAGTCCAGGAAGTGGCACGAGGCCGGCAAACTGGGCATATACTGCGGAGTGGCCTCCATGATATTCGGGTTTCTCTATGGAAGCTTCTTCGGACTCGAGCATCTCCTTCCCACGCTCTGGCTTAAACCTCTGGAGAATATGACAGATCTCTTCAGGGCGGCCATAGGCTTCGGCGTGTTGATGGTCAGCCTGGGGATCATACTGAACGTGGTAAACTCCTTCAGGGCACGGTCCTTCTGGAAAAACTTCTTCGACAAGTCGGGACCTCTTGTCGGCGTGGTGTACTGGGCGGGCATAGGAATAGTGCTCAAGCTCGTGATCTCAGGCGGGGGCTTTCCCCATCCAGCGATCTTCTATGGGCTTTTCATCGCTCCGCTGGGGGTGTTCACCCTGAGGGGTCCCCTGCTCAAGCTCATGGGGAAGCAGAGGCGGAGCTTCCAGGACGGCATAGGCACCTATATCATGGAGTCGGTGGTCGAGATCATGGAGATCCTCATGGGCTATCTCGCCAATACGATTTCCTTTATTCGTGTCGCGGCCTTCGGCCTGGCGCACGCCGGACTCTTTGTGGCTGTCTTCAGTCTGGCCGGGGTGGTATCGGCCAAACCCGGCGGGCTGCTGTTTTCTTGGCTGGTATTGATACTGGGAAATGTGGTCATAATCCTGCTTGAGGGACTTGTCGTTACGATTCAGGCCCTCAGGCTGGAGTACTATGAGTTCTTCGGCAAGTTCTTCAAGGGATTGGGTTCGAAATATGAGCCGGCAGGAGCCGCGGGAGTTGCCGCGCCTCCGCCTGGCGCGAAAGGCGGTGAATGAGTTGAGTGGAGCGAACGGAATACGTAAACTGGTGATGATATCTTTCCTGGTCGTGGTGCTGATCGTGCTCTCTGTGTTCATGGTCGCCGCTGCGAGGGCCTCATCCGACAGCGATTCTGCCCGGAGCAAGGATGTTTCGCAGAATCAGGGCCTGGCGTTTCTTGCCGCGGCCGCCGCGACGGGGTTCGGATGCATAGGGGCGGGTATCGCGGTCGCCTATGTCGGAGCGGCTGCTGTGGGCGCGGTCGGGGAGAAGCCGGAGGTCGCGGGCAGGACCCTGATCTTCGTGGGTCTCGCAGAAGGTGTGGCCATCTACGGCCTGATCATCGCGATCATGATTCTGGGCAAAGTATAGAAGGCAAGGCATGAAGTTCCACGTGATAGGAGACAGGCAGACCG
>JAUXGG010000407.1 GCA_030622265.1 Candidatus Eiseniibacteriota bacterium | reverse complement strand
CGATCGATGCCTTCCTCGTCATAGATGTAGCCGCTCGAATCCGAAAGCGTTACCGGCTTGGCGCCCAGGTCGAGAATCTTCTCGCAAGTGTACTGCGCGACATTACCCGATGCCGAAACCAGAGCGGTCTTGTCCTTCAGGGTCTCGCCGCGGGTCTCGAGCATCTCGGCAGCGAAGTAGACCGCGCCGTAGCCGGTGGCCTCGGGACGAATCAAGCTGCCGCCCCAGTTGATGCCCTTGCCGGTCAGGATGCCGGTAAACTCGTTGCGGAGTTTCTTGTACATGCCGAACATGTAACCGATCTCACGGCCGCCCACGCCGATGTCGCCCGCGGGGATGTCGGTGTTGGGACCGATGTGACGGAAGAGCTCCGACATGAACGACTGGCAGAAACGCATCACTTCGGCGTCGGACTTGCCCTTGGGATCGAAGTTCGAACCACCCTTGCCCCCACCCATAGGAAGCGTGGTGAGCGCGTTCTTAAATACCTGCTCGAAGGCCAGGAACTTAAGCGTGCCGAGATCGACCGTCGGATGGAAACGAAGTCCGCCCTTATAAGGGCCGATGGCGCTGTTCATCTCGATGCGGAAGCCACGGTTCACGTGGTAGTCGCCCTTGTCATCCTCCCATGGAACCCGGAACATGATCACCCGCTCGGGCTCCACGATCCGCTCCATGATGGCGGCCTTCTTATACTTGGGGTGCTTGTCCAACACGGGAATCAAGGAGCCCACAACCTCCTCGGCCGCCTGGATAAACTTAGGCTGGGCCTGATTCCTGGCCTTCAGCTTTTCCATGAAATCGGTGAAGTAATCAGCCACTTCCTCACTCCCTCCTGCTAGAATGTTTCTTGGTCTCCCAGAGGCAGCTCTGGTCTCCCAAAACAGGTGATGCTCTCCGGATTGTCCGCTAGCCCGTCACCTCCTCTTAAGAATTCTCTTGGGTTGGTACACATACGTCTACCTGTATTCGATATTCGTGTGTCAAAGAAAGGGATCCTCTTAGCTTCGGGCCCGCATGATCCCCTGCCGACGCCCGGTGAAAAGAGGCTATGACAACATCGTAGATTTATATCACACTGAGGCGCCTTGGTCAAGCGGGAAGCTCCCCGTATGTGGGAGGCCGCTAAGCCCTTGAAATAGCATCCGAAACGGGGTCCGCGAGGGCCCGACCGAACCCTCGGGATGCTCGGAGGCATCCAAGAAACGTGTGGATTTGCTTGTGGACTTCGCCGGGGGATTGAGTATAATAACTTCCTCCGGTATCGGCCGATGATACACTTTGTGAAGATACGGCTGGCGGCGAGTGAGACATCAACATCAAGATTGAATGAGAGGACATCATAGATGGGACTGCTCGATTGGATAAACCGGGTGCTCTTTAAGAAACCACCCGACTCCGCCTTGACCCTGCGCCGCAATGATATCTGCTGGTGCGGAAGCGGCAAGAAATACAAGCGCTGTCATGAGGAGTCCGACAGGAAATACTTCTCAAGCCGTAACACTTCGTGTACGCGCAGCACCTGAGGCCGTTAGCGGGGTGAGTCTCACCCCATAGATCACCTACCGAAGATGTACCATCCGGGTCACCCGGGTGCCGTCGGCGGTCACAAGGCGGCAGAAGTAAGTACCGGGCGCTACCTGCTTACCGGCAGCATCCTTTCCACTCCAGGTGATCCCGCCGCTTCCTTCCGCGACCTCCTCATCAAGCAGGCAGACGATGCGCTGGCCCATCGCATTATAGATCTCTATCCTGGCACGCTGCGCCCGCGGCAGCACATAACGGATGGTGGTCGAAGGACTGAAGGGATTGGGCACGTTCTGCTCAAGCAGAAGCTTCGGCCCCCCCGTAACGGGACCTATTCCCGCATGGGGCACTTCCTGGCCTTCATTGAGGATCCAGTTGTCGGGATCCAGGTCCACGGCGATTGGCTCATCTGGAATACTGAGTAAGAATTCCTCGGAGACCTCATCAACCCAGAGCACGACGGTCGTATCGCCTGAGACCGTGGTGATCCTGAAGTCCACGGGCATGGTGTATATGGGACCATTGGTCTGGACCTGGTTTACCACGAGACTCAAGTCATATCCGCCGGCGACACTATCGGCCAGCCAGGAATGCTCGTATACGGGCCAGCCCTTATCATAGATCCACTCCGCAAAGAAGTAGTCCAGGTCCTGGCCGCTCACGGTTTCCATTGCTTCCTGGAACTCGGGCGTGACGGCGTATTCATACTCGTGAGCCGCCCGGTAGGCCGCAAGCCCGGCGTAGAAGAGCGAATCCCCCACTATGTGCCTCAGCATGTGGAGCACGCATGCCCCCTTCTCATAGGAGGTCGTTCCCCAGAGGTAGTTGGGGTCATAGATGGGGAAGTTCTCGCCGCTTGAAAGAACCGGGTTCATGATGCTGGACTCGATATAATCGTGATAGGCTGTCATGCCATAGGCGTGTTCCTGGAAGATGGCCTCTGAGAAGGTGGCAAAGCCCACGCTCAGCCAGATATCCCGCCAGTCGCCCACCGATACGCAGTCTCCCCACCACATATGACCCATCTCGTGGGCAAGGAGCCAGTCATAGTTATGGTTGGGGTTGATGAGGCCCGTGACATG
>JAUXGG010000375.1 GCA_030622265.1 Candidatus Eiseniibacteriota bacterium | reverse complement strand
GGGCTGCAGGTCCTGATCCCCTCGCTCCCTGCAGAACCGCCGATGATCGCAGCCGCGTACGTCTATGGTTTCTCTACCGGCTTTCTGATGAGTTGGCTGGTCTCCGTGGCTGCGACCCAGGCGGTCTTCTATCTGGCGCGTCGTGCCGGGCGTCCGGTCGCGGAGCGCTTCATCCCGGCCAATCTGCTGGACAAGTGGACGCGGATAGCCGGAGAAAAGGGCGCACTCTTCTTCCTGCTGGCGTTTGTGATCCCGCCGATCCCGAGCGACATTATGATCTACGCAGCGGGGCTAAGCGAGATTGAGGGACGGCGCTTCTTTGTGGCGAATGCCCTGGGCCGGGTGCCGATGATCATCCTCCTCTCGCTGGTCGGCGCCAACGGGTTGAAGATCACACCGGATATGATCGTGGGGCTCACAGTTGTTGGTCTGGTGTTGCTAGCGGCCTGGTGGTACTTCATAGTCCGCGAACGGCCGGAAGCCCGGAAAGTGAGGGTGCCCTTGCAGCTCTCTCACCCTCCGCTGGGCTGATTGACGCCTCCCCGTAAATGTTCTCGAACCGCGCGAGGCGCGTTACCTGATCGAGCCGTGGTGCCTCGCCATAGCCGAGCGAGTGGGGGTTAGGTGACCCCCTTGCGTTGGGCCGCGAGAGGCGAGAATGGTGAGAGTTTCAGCGTAACAGATCAAGCGTAGCAGATACAGATCAAGAGTATGCTAAGTCTGGGGTGTCCGGTAATCGCTCCCTTCGAGCAGGGAAAGAGTGTGGGACATATCATTCAGTGAGATCAAACGGAAAACCCCGAGACCTTCTTTGGTCTCAAGCCTTAGCCGAGTGACACTGGGGGGATCGATGCGGAACTGGGAATAGACAACGGGTGGCGGGATGTGGAGCAGATGACTTAGCAGTGTCGTGATGACACCGGCATGGCATACAACCGCTATCGTTTCGTCACTCGGTCGGTCTACTCTGTACACGTGGCCTGACCGCTCCAGTCCGAAATCGGAGATGAAGGCATCAAATTGGGACATGAACTCCTGATACACAGATCGCATATGTTCCCCATACGGGACGAGCTCCGGCCAGTTGGTCTTGGTAATATCATCGCCCGACTTCAGCAGATCACAGCCATGATGGTTCCAGGCATAGTCCGTCTCTGTATAGCGCCCTCTGAGTTCCTGAAAGAACTCAATAATTTCGAAATCGAGCTTCTTCAGGCGGATCAGGTAGTCGGCTGTGTGCCGGGCCCGTCCCAGGGGTGACACAAAGAGCCGGTCAATCGGGACCTGGAGAAGGCTCTCCGCAAGGAGCGCTGCCTGGCGGTGCCCCTTGTCAGTAAGGGTGTGGTTCGGATAATCGGGATCTCCGTGCCGGATCAGGAGTAGTTTCATTGCGCACGCTGATTGGGTTGAGGGTGTCCGGTGAGGCTCGGTGTATGGTCTCGACTTGCTCCACAGTAGAAGGTGAGCTGTGGCCGAATACGCACTTGACTATAGCTCACGAATGGTCTCCCTTAGTTGGATATTTCGTTTCTCATACTCGATCAGCAGGTTTTCATAGCAGCCCGCCGTACGGCCGACAAACTCCGGCGGGCAGATGCCCTTCTGCGTGAAGAGACCATGTGCCACCTGGCGGGCGACAATGGTGCAGGTATAGCCGGTGGTGCGGGCCATAGATGTGGTGTTGGTCTCGGCATCGAACCTGTCCAGGAGGTCATAAGTGTAGCGGTAGGCCTGGTTTCCCTTGCGCCCTTCCATAATGACCTGGAAGATGGTCTGATCCATTTCTCCGGGTTGCAGCTTCCACTCTTTGAAGAGCAGTTGAGCGGTGAGGGCGATGGGGCGTATCGACTGACCGTCTACCTCAAGCGGTGTGGTACCGAAAAAGCCGCTCTCTCGAAAGACACGCATCAGTTCGGCGTGACCGGGGTAGCGCAGGGTCTTCTCTTTCATAAAGGGAGCCTTGAGCGTCCTGGCCAGCGAACGCAAGCCGTCGGTGTTGAAGGCTTCGAGGGTTCCTACGCCGGGAAGATCAATCAGCTCAACATCAGAGAGCGCAGGACGCACCACATCTTGCCCATATTCTACGTAGCGGGCCGGACGCGTATACTCCTCCAACACGTCTATGGGTGAAAAGACGGCCTTGTATTCATAAGGCCATTGCCGCACCAGGGGTAGCCCGCCCACATAGCAGAGATAGAGGTCGGTCTGGTCCAGGAGCGTCTCCACATAGCCTGCGATGATATTGCACAGGCCAGGCGCCACACCGCAGTCGACTACCGCAGTGACGCCCTTTTTACGGGCCAGGTCATCGAGCAAGAAGGGATCCTCGCCGAAGAACGAGATATCGACCACATTCTTGCCGGTGTGAATGATCTTCTCCAGGGTTTCAAAGCCCATAAAGCCGGGGACAGCGCAGATGACCAGATCGCAGTCAGAAACATAGGGCGTGAGGTCGTCTATTTCTCGCAGGTTGGCTTGTACGTCTTTGATGGGGACGTTCTCGGCCAGCCTGTGCAAGGCTTGTTGGTCCAGGTCAATGACTGTCACCTGTGCGTCATATGCCAAATCCCTGACAATGGCGCTTCCGACCAAGCCTGCGCCCAGAACTGTGATCTTCATTGTTCTCTCCCTGTCCAGCCTACGGTCACCCTTCACGATACCCATCTCTGCGGTTTGGCGCACATTCTGTCACTGACAAGAGGCCGCATCTACAGTATGATGCAGAATCACTGCTTCGACAATGTCACATCTGCTGTTGCGAGCCTCCTATCTCATACGGTGACACGCCGCAACAACCTGGACAGCGCCGGCATCCGTTTGGGGTTCGATACGCGAGCAGACAGTGCAGG
>JAUXGG010000076.1 GCA_030622265.1 Candidatus Eiseniibacteriota bacterium | reverse complement strand
TGGGGGTTCAAGTCCCCCTCCCGGCACCAATAAGGGGACAGCGCCCTTTTTCGCGCTTCCGCGGAAAAAGGGCGCTGTCCCCTTTACTCATCTCGACAGAGCGAAATAGTGTCTGTCCCCTTTTTTCGTGCCCCTGTTCTTGTTTCCCTCTTGTCTAGTGTCCGGGTTTCTTGTCGGGATACTCGGCGTTCTCCAGCGAGATTCCAAGCTGAGCATAGAGGTCCCGAAGCTCATCCGTCGTGTCCCTGATGAATGCGAAACCCGAGGCGAGGATGTCGGGGTTCATCATGTCGACCCCTGTCCGCTCCAGGACGATCTGGGGCGCGGGCTTATCGAAAGCCGAACGCAGCATGCTCTCGTATTTATCCACGAATCCAGGCTCGTTCAGAAGCTTGTCGAAGAAGACCAGCGCCAATGACTGGGCGACCACGTAGTTTATGTTGTACATTGGTACATCATAGTAATGATGAATGACCGACCACAGCCCCTTATACTCCGGATGATTCCCATAGTACATGCTGTAAGGGATGGTCATCTCGGCGGCCAGGGAATCGAGATCATCGGCGTCCTGGATGGAGCCGTTCTCGACGCCCTCATACATCTTGAACTCCATGTGGGCGAACATATTGTTGACCAGGAGTCCCATTGCGTTCTCGAGGAACTGCTCGAGATAGTAAGCCCGTCTTGCGAGGCCCTTTTCCCGGGAGTAGAGGTGATACATGATCAGGAGCTCGTTGGTCATCGCCACCGACTCGGTGACATAGGATGGGCCATCGGCGTAGATCGGCCTTACTCCCGCATTAGTCTGCATCTTGTGATGGACGGCATGACCGCTCTCGTGGGCAAGCCCGCTGACTTCATTCAAGTAACCGTTGTAACTCATGCAAAAGAACTGCCATGGCTCTCCCGGATATCCCGTCGCAAACATA
This sequence comes from Candidatus Eiseniibacteriota bacterium, assembly GCA_030622265.1. Classification (GTDB taxonomy): domain Bacteria; phylum Arandabacterota; class Arandabacteria; order Arandabacterales; family Arandabacteraceae; genus JAUVJV01. The sequence continues at coordinate 6,255 of JAUXGG010000076.1, read as the reverse complement.
CCGGAGGTGCGTTTCTCGCCGCCCGCGATATCCAGGCGTCGATTGGCGGGATCCAGCAGATATGCCAGCTCACGCTGGTATTCGGCTCCCATTACCTGCATTGCGTCTTCTATGAGATCGGTCGCGGCATGAATGTCGAACCGGGGCTTGTCGAAGTCTTCTTTCTGGACCGTCCGGTCCCAGATGCAGACGCTGTCATAACCCATGTCGGCCATTATGCGGGCACGCCTTACCTTCTCATATTCCTTCCTGAGGTAGGCATGGTCCGCGATCTCATCAAAGTAGTCCGAGACATCGTCGTATTCAAGATGAAGTCCGAAGAACTTGGCGTCGGCGAAATTCCTGTAGCCCTTGACGGTCGAGGTCTTGTTCCTGGTATCAATGCCCTTTATCAGGGCGAAGGAGTAGATGTCCCTGTGATCGGCCATGCTGCCGAAATACCCTTTCCAGGCATCCTTCCGGACCTGCCGGTCATTGCTGTTTATCAGCACGGAGTAGTTGAGGTGAATATCGAAAGTGTCGCCGTCGATAACCAGGTCCGGGAACTCGGTCCGGTCAATGAGCTTCTGGTAGAGCTTCTCAGACCAGTTGCCCAGGTATGGAGACAGGGTGGACAACAGCTCTTCCTCGGGGAGGGAGAGCGTGTAGGGGAGGTATCGTCTTGCCTCCTCAATGGCGTAGGCAAAGCCCTCCAGCTCAGGCTTCTCGCTGAAGTACCTCTCGAGCGTTGCCTCGTCGATCGCCTGGGTCTCGGTCTTCACAAACTGGATCCGGCTCTCGAGGTCTCCCGAAGCCTTCTCGATATTCTCCAGAGGGCCGGAGTCGTCCGTGTTGGTGGCATACCTGAGGTATGCGTAGACCCAGAGCTTCCACCAGGGCGGGATAACATTCTCGCTCAGGTAGTAGGCCTCGTAGAGGTTGTCGGCGCTTGCGGCGACCTTGCCCTTGAGGGTCTCCAACTTCGCGACATCACTGGAGAGGGTTTCCATCTCGGCTTCGAACTCGGCCTCATCAGGGTAGAAGTTCCGTTCAAGGTCGAATGTGTACATCTCCTTCTCGGCCTCGGGTATGGGCTCGAAGTCCGCTGCGAAGACGCACGCGAACGAGGCCAGGGCGAGCATTGCGATCGTGAGAAGCCCGGCGTTTTTCATCCTGTTCTCCTTTCAGACAGAGGGTTTGAAGATCGGAGATAATCGCTGGGAGTTTACCCGATTCCCGGGGATTCGGCAAGCTGCTTTGTGCTTGCGTTCACAGGCGCCAGGCGGGTAAGATTGCCGCCAGACTGACGGTTAGTCAGGACGACTAGGAGGTTTTGATGATGAGGGTTCTTTCTGTTTTCATGCTGGCGGCGCTGCTGCTGGCCGGGGCGGCATCGGCCTATGCCGGCGGCTTCGGACTCGGGATAATCCTGGGTGAACCGGTCGGCATCAGCTTCAAGCAGTGGCTTACGGAACGGAACGCGATCGACGCTGCGGCCGCATGGTCTTTCGGCAATGTGAGCGCGTTTCACGTACACATGGATTATCTCTACCACGGACCTTTAGGCGTGGACATTGACCACGGGGGCCTCCTTTACTATGTGGGGATAGGAGGCCGGCTCAAGGCGACGGAGGGCGACAGCAGGATCGGTATCCGGGTGCCGCTGGGGCTGGACTATGTTTTCGACGATACGCCGATAGATATCTTCTTCGAGGTCGCCCCGATCCTGGACCTCGCGCCCTCGACAGACTTCCGTATGAACGGGAGTCTGGGACTCAGGTACTTCTTCTGATAACACCTGATGTGACCACACCTGTTGTCACTCCAGGTGGGTGGTAAGCAAAACGAGACCGGGGGAGCCTGAAGACCCCCCCCCGAATTTGAGGCTCTGTCACTCATCCAGCACTTGGGTCACAAGCAATGCTCTTAAGTGTCCGTAACATCTATATGATGCGCGGAGCGGCCGGAAGGTTGCACACTCTCTTTTGGCCTTGAAACCCGGGGTCTTCGCGCGTAGTATATAGCCAGTATGGATACCAGACCCGATCAGGATTTCGCATGTGGCTACGTTGCCGTGGCAGGACGACCCAATGTGGGGAAATCCACCCTGGTCAATCGCCTGCTGCGCTTCCCGCTTTCCATAGTTACATCAAAGCCTCAGACCACGAGGCATAAGGTCCTGGGCATATTGAGCGAGGATGGTATCCAGGTCATTTTCCTGGACAGTCCGGGAATCATGACTCCGCACTATGCCCTGCAGAATCTCATGTTAAGTAATGCATGGTCTGCGATCGAGGAGTCCGATCTGGTCCTTCTCATGGTCGATCCCAGGGCCAAGCGCCTCGAGGCGGGGAGCGAGATGCTTGAGAAGCTCGGCGGCATGGGCAAGAAAGCGATTCTGGCCTTGAATAAGACAGACCTGGTTTCCAAGCCCGATCTGCTGCCCCTGATCGAGTATTACCACGGGCTCAATTCGTTCGAAGAGATAGTGCCCATCTCGGCGCTCACCGGAGACGGGCTGGATTCGCTGAAGCAGGCGGTCACGAGTCGCCTTCCGCAGCGCCCGCCTTTCTATCCGGTTGACGACCTCACGGACAGGCCCCAGCGGTTCTTCGTGGCCGAGATTATCAGACAAAAGGTCTTCGAGCATTTCGAAGAGGAGATTCCCTATTCGGTTGCCGTGGTCATAGAGGAGTACAAGGAACGGAAGGATGCCAAGGACTACATACGCGCAATCGTCGTTTGCGAGCGTACCAGCCAGAAGCGCATGTTGATAGGCAGCAAGGGAGAGGCTGTCAAGAGCTTTGGCAAGGCAGCGAGGGACGAGATAGAGGCATTCGTGGGTAAGGGTGTCTTCCTGGAGCTCAAGGTCGATGTCTTGAAAAACTGGAGGAAGGACGAAAACCAGATCAAGCGGCTCGGCCAGATTTAGACCGCGGCCCGTTCGCGTTCGGACGGTGCCGCAGCAATCAGTTGCAGATGAGTGGCAGAAATGGAAAAGGGGATGGGAAGACCCCATCCCCTTGACCTTGACCTTACTTGTCTTTAAAGACCGGTATCCGCGGTGGCCTTCTTCACTGCTTCCAGCGAGTTAGCCAGCTGGGCCTTTTCTTCATCGGTGAGCTTGATCTCGAGGATCTTCTCCACTCCGCCGGAGCCTATGATAACCGGGACTCCGATGTAGTACCCGTCGATTCCGTACTCGCCTTCACACAGCGCGGCACAGGGGAATACCCGCCGCTTGTCCTTAAGATAGGACTCGGCCATGGCGATGGCGCTCGCGGCCGGGCTGAAGAACGCGCTGCCGTTCTCAAGAAGCTTCACGATCTCGGTTCCGGCCTTCCTGGTCCGGTCGACAATCGCGTCCAGCTTGTCCTTGGGCATCATCTCGGTAATCGGGATGCCTCCCACGGTCGATAGCCTCAAGATGGGCACCATCGTGGGACCGTGGCCGCCGAGCACCGATGCCGAGACGTCTTCAACCGAGACGCCCAGTTCCATGGCGACGAACGAACGGAACCTGGATGTATCAAGAACGCCGGCCATTCCCACGACCCGCTCCTTGGGGAAACCGGTGATCTTCTTGAAGGTATACACCATCGCGTCGAGCGGGTTGGTCAGCACTATGTTGAACGAATCCGGGGCGTGCTTCTTGATCTGCTCTGCAACCGCCGTGATGATCTTGACATTGGTGGACAGCAAATCCTCTCTGGTCATTCCGGGCTTCCTGGGAAGTCCCGCCGAGATGATGTTTATTGCCGCACCCTTCAAGTCCTCGTAGTTGCTGGTGCCGCTCAGGTTCGCGTCACAGCGGAGTATCGGCGTCGCCTCCATTATGTCCAGTGCCTTACCCTTTACGAAGTTCTCCTTCTCCGGGATGTCCAGGACGACAACATCGCCCAGCTCCCGCTGCGCTGCGAGCAGGGCAAGGATCCCTCCGATCTGTCCCCCTCCAATCATTCCTATTTTCTTCCGGGCCACTTCGAACCTCCTTTCAAACAGTCAATCTCAAACAGTCACGTGGCATGCAGGACTCATCTGCAAGACTTGGGATTCTATCACCTGTGGGAGGATTGTGCAACAGATTTTGGGTGTGGCTGGGAGGCCCTGATTTCGCGGGCCTCCGGCGCTCGGGGGGGCTATCTGACGATGATGATTCGCCCTTTGGCCACGATCCGGTCATCCACCTGGAGCAAGTAGAAGTAGGATCCGCTTCCCACCGGCTCGCCGCCTTCATCACGCCCGTTCCACTCGTGGGAGTAGTCTCCGGGAGGGAGCTTGCCGGAAAACAGGCGGCGGACGCGCCTGCCCATGACGTCATAGAGTGAGACATCCAGATGGACAGGCTCAGAGACGGTGTATTCAATCTCTGCAATTCCACTCGGGCCGGTTACAGGTGTGAGCGCAGGCCTGACCGTGACGGACTGCCCGGTATCTGGACCCGGGACGATCCCCGCCAGTTCCGGGGGGCCGTGGTTGCCCAGCATCTCGTCGATGGTCACCAACTTGACCCTTCTCTCACGGGCATAGTCAACCACATCCGAAAGCATCTGGGTGCTCAGGCACCACACGTCCGACGTGCAATCCTCAGCAACCTCGTGGTTGGTCATGATGCACCAGCCTCGCATCGCGATGGCACTGTCTATGTAAGTCTGGTAGGTGAAAAGGGCGCGCCACGAATACGACAGGAAGGAGAGCAGCCGGTACGGATCGGTGTCAGCCGGGGCCGGATTCACTCCATCGCAGATCCTGTTCGTGTCATAGTATTGCTTGATCGCCTCAATGACGTTTTCATCATAGCGGCAGTGGGGAGCCGAGAAATGCCTGGCAGGGAAGGCCCTTGACTGAAGTTCAACCTGCGATTGCCGGAGTTCATAGTCGAGACTGGAGTCGGCCAGCGTGGGAAGCTTCTGGTGAGTCATGCTGTGGCTCCCTATGACCCATCCGGCCTCGTGAAGCTCCGTCACCTGGTCCCAGTTCATGTAGCCGGTGAGGGAGAGCCAGGTCGGCACTATGTAGGCGGTCGCCTTGACCCCCTTGCTCTCGAGAAGCGGAAGAGCCTGGGTATAGATGGAAAGAGGACCATCGTCGAAGGTGATGCTCATGAGAGCTGAATAGCCTGATATGGTGAGGGTGCGCTCGTGGGTCCCGAATCCCCTGGTGTCGACGGTAACCTTGAGATTGTAGTCCTTGGGGCTGTCAAAAGTAATGCGGACCGAATCACCCATGGCCTCCGGCAAGCCGTCGGAGTCCAGGTCCCACTGGACACGTCTAATGAACTCCGTGGGCCCTGTTGTCCTGAGCTTGAAAGTGACCTCAAAGGGGACGACACCATCGCTCCGGCTGGCTTCGACGTAGACCCGGTAACTCAAGTAACTGCCGTTGGGTTCAAACGGGGTGGAGGGGATATCAGTCGTCCAACCGGTTCCCAGGCCTGCCGCCATCAGGACCAAGACTGCCAAGCCTGTCAGGGTCTTTTGTCTCATGCCAGATATACTCCCTCTATGTTATAATCTCCCACTGATGTATGTTCTTAGCATCTATATATTGATGCGCCAAATTCTGCCAGGTTTCGCCTGCTTAAGGGCGAACGCCAGACAATCTTGCTCATACGGGAATCTGGTCCGCCGTGCCTGGACTTCAAACCCCGCCCAGGTGCTCCCTAAGGGAGGATAGGAGCGACATTAAGTGCATACTAACAAATGGGCCGGGGATGTCAAGGCAAGTTCGAGTCCCGTATGGCCCGTGACTGAGTTTTGCGACCGTTTTACACATGAATCAGCCAGAGCCCTCAACAACCGCCCGCCAAGTTGGATCCTATGTAGGCGGCTCTTTATCCTCGAAATATGGCGCGCCGGGTGGTACAATGGTCATCAGGGAGGTGCGAGACATGGGACGTATGATGCTGGCATATGTTTTGGCGATTTTGGTCTTGGCATCAGTGGCTCTGGCCCGGACCTGGCACATCATTCCTGGTGGGACCGGGGATGCCCCTACCATCCAGGCTGGTATCGATTCAGCAGCAGTGGGTGATACTGTCTTGGTCTTGCCGGGTGCCTACTCCGAGAATATCACGATGAAGGACGGTATTGCGCTCACAAGTTCAGGCGGCCGCGATACTACATCGATCACGCCTGAAGTTCAGAATACTCCTATAGTTACTTGTGACAGTCTGGGTATTGGCACGGTCATTGAGGGATTCACATTCGAGGGAGCGCATTCGACGGCTAATGCAGCAGTTCTATTGAGCCGGGATGCCTCGGTTGAGATCAAGGC
>JAUXGG010000140.1 GCA_030622265.1 Candidatus Eiseniibacteriota bacterium | reverse complement strand
GAGCGTTCTTTCGGCCACCCTGAGCTGCTTCCTTTCGGGATCGACGCAGACATAGAAGGCAAGCGCCGTCCGGGAATTGCAGAGCATTATGAAACACCCTCCGATCAGGTGACCGTCCAGCCTGGCTTCGAAGAGTTTCATCCTCTCCGGGAAGAGGGCGAAGAGCTTCTCCATCTCGGAAGGGCTGTGCGTGGGAACGGCCCCCTTGGCGGAGAGGTTCTTGATCAGGACCTCGTAGAAGGCACCGAGGTCGGTGCCGGTCCCGATCTCCACGCCGGCAGAGTCGGCCCGGCGCATGTCACGCCTCACCTTAGGCCGGAGCCCGTCGGAGTGCACCACCCTGAGCGGTATCACCGAGGTGGCTTCCCTGGATGAAAGCCTGTAGCCCGCGGACGAGAGCATGAAGGCCAGGGCCTGTGACTGGCCCGGCGAATAGCAGGGCGGGGGCAATTCAATGTCCGCGCCCACGAGCCCGAGTTCTCTCAGGTGAAGCGCCAGGCAATCCAGCACCCCACCGATGGTCTCCAGGTCGCTGTTATCGCTGAAGATGGGGCCGCCGAAGGAGGCTCCGACGGGTGATCGGAAAACCGATCCGTCCCCGGTGCTGACACGCCCGCCGGGCAGGACGCACACCAGATCGTCACCGTCCCTGACAGCCAGGTTCATGAACTCGAAACGGGCCGGCGGATGATAGCTTAAGAACCTGGTGGTATGGAAGATCGTCCCGCCGGGACTATTCCAGACGAAATCGTCCCAGCCGTCGTCGATTCCCTGAACGCTCCGGATATCCATGATCTATGTTCCTGCTTCTACGTTCCTGCTATATCGGAAACGCACTGGCTTAGGGTGGCGGCCACCTCATGGACCGCTTTCTCCTCCATCGAAGCATATATCGGCAGGGCAAGTGACTGATTGTAGGCGCGATACGAATGGGGCAGGCTGCCCGCTTCAAGTCCGAGGCGCTTGCCATAGAAAGTCTGGGCGTGCACCGCATATGTCCCTATCCCGGTCTCGATGCCTCTCTCCAGCAGTTCCCTCATCAGTGCGGCCCTGTCTATCCGGTCCCCCAGCATCACCACATACGCCTGGTAGGAGTGCCTGCAAGGCTCCGGCTCCACCGGACAGGTCACGCCGCCGGTATCGGAGAGGAGCTCGTTATAGAGGGCGGCCATCCGGCGGCGCTTTCCGATTCTCATATCCAGGCTCTTCATTTGCTCGATCCCGATACAGGCCTCAAGCTCGTTCATCCTCATATTGGAGCCCGCCAGGATGAAGTCGATTCCTCCGGAGGTGCGCTCCATTCCGTGGTTCCGGAGCAGGCGGCACTTCCGCGCGACGTCATCGTCATCGGTGAGTATCATCCCTCCCTCGCCTGTGGTTACCAGCTTTCTCGGATGAAAGCTGAAGACCGACGCAACCCCGAAAGAACCACATCTCCGGCCACCAAACTCCGAGCCCAGGGCGCAGGCGGAATCCTCTATAAACATAAGATCGCGGGCCCGGCACAGGGCATCTATCGCGTCCAGGTCCGCCGCCAGGCCAAAGAGATCGACCGGCATGATGGCTTTTGTCCGCGGCGACAGCCTTGACTCGACCGGTCCGGGAGCCAGGTTGAAGGTTGCAGGGTCGATGTCGGCAAGAACCGGAGTCGCCCCGGTACACACCACGGCATTGGCCGTGGCTGGAAACGTGAAATCCGGGACCACGACTTCGTCGCCGCCGGCGAGGTCGAGGGCCATGAGGGCGCAGTGGATTGCGGAGGTTCCCGAGTTCACCGCCACCGCGTGCTTCCGGCCTACATAATCGGCGATGAGTGACTCGAAGCGTTCGACGGTCTTACCCTGGACCAAGAAACCCGACTCCAGGATTGACCTGAGTTCGTCGATCGACCCTGCTACATCAGGTCTGCTCAATCTAATCATCGGCCTGCTCCCTGTACCATTCAATGGTCCTGGCAAGACCTTCCTCCAGGTCGATCTTGGGCCAAAATCCGAGCATCTTCTCGGCCTTCTTGATGCTGGGTATTCTCAGCTCGATGTCCACGTAGTCCTTGTTGGTATAGACTACCTCCGAGGGGGAGTCGCAAAGCCTCCGCACCAGGTAGGCCAGGTTGGCCACGGTCACCGTGGCGCGGGGGTTACCTATGTTGAATACATGTCCTATCGCCTCATCCTTCTCGAGGCAAAGCAAGGTGCCGTCGATCATGTCATCGATGAAGCACCACGCGCGGATCTGGTTTCCGTCGCCGTGTATCTCGATGGTCTCCCCCTTGATGGCATTAACCGCGAAGGTGTGAATGGCCCCGATGCCGACCTGCTGGGGCCCGTACACATTGAAGGGCCTTATGGTCACGGTCGGCAGCCCGTATTCCTTGTGGTACGCATGGACAAGGTGTTCGGCGGCCAGCTTCGATACGGCATATGTCCAGCGGGACTCTCCCACCACGCCCAGGGCCGTCGCATTATGCTCCTCGGCCATATAGACGTGGGTCCCGAAAACCTCGCTGGTTGAGAAGTCAACGAAGCGCTCGACCTTGAACTTGACCGCCGCATCAAGCGCGTTCAAGGTCCCCAGCAGGTTCACCTTCATGGTCTGCGTGGGCATCCCCATCACTGTATCCACGCCGGCGATCGCGGCCAGATGCACCACGATGTCGCAGCCCTCCACGGCCTTAAACAGACCATCCCGGTCCATGACGTCCCCACTTACTACCGTCACGTTGGGATTATCGTTCAACTCGGTGTAGCGCAGGGCGTCCCTGTGCATATTATCGAATATGACAATCTCATTGTCGTCCACCAGGCGCCTGGCCATCTGGCTGCCTATGAAACCCGCGCCGCCTGTTACGAGAATCCGTTTGCCGTTCATTTTCCTCACTCTCTATCTGACCACCGTCAACCTGCCGATAAACTCGCTGCCGTCATGGGCATATGCGTGATAAATATAGACTCCCGGCACGACATCCCTGCCCGAGGAGTTCGTTGCCGGCCAGGGCTCATCCGGAGAGATCTCCGCTACGAGGTCCCCTGCCACCGTGTAAATCCTGACTTTCTTTCCCGGCAGGAAACCGGTGAACCGAATGCCTTTGCCCTCGCTATCCTCCCAAGCATAGTAAGGATTGGGGAAGACATCCACCCACTGCTTTTTCGGACGCTCGCGGGGCGTAGAGAACTTGTAGATGCCCCCACCCGCGGTTCCTATCCAGAGGACCCCATTGGAATCGAAGGCAAGTGCCTTGACCGGCGAGCCGTCAAGCGGGCTGTTGGAGCTGTCGAGGAGCGTGATATCGTCCTCGAAATGGTCCCACTCGGTGCCATAGCCCTTGAGAACGAAAATGCCCAGGTCGGCCGCCACCCACTTGGAACCGTAGGAGTCGACCTCTATATCCCAGACCGACCCCATCTTCCTGTTGACGCTATGCCACCGGCCGTCATAGGAGCTTAAGCCCCCCGAGGTTCCCAACCAGCCAACCCCATAGACATCGGTGGTCACGGCATAACCGAATCCCTGCACCCATCCCCCCTGTTCGCCCCAGCTCCGGCAGGCATCGTCCTCCTTATCCGCGCACTGGCTCCCGACATCCAGCTGGATCACGATCGAAAGACACGTGTACTCAGTATCCGCGGCGGGGTAAACGGCTATCATCACGCCCTCCGGCGCGGCGCCGATGGCGGTCGGGCACTGTGTCTCGACACAGGCAGGGACCTCATCAAACTTGTAGTGAATGTCGGTCCCATCCGGGCACAGCACGCCCACGCCTTCCAGATACTCGCCCAGGAAGATCGTGCCATCAGGTTGGATATGTACAGCTGAAATCACGGGGCTGTCCAGGACATCGGCGTGGGATGCCCATTCGCCGGCCGCAACATCGAGACTCATAAGCCCCCCACCCCAGAACCCTACCCAGAGTGACCCGTCAACAGGATTATTGTCGAGAGCAAAAGTGTTGTTGGTATTGATCGTGGGGCTCATCACCCGGTCCCATTCGAAGCCATCGAAAGTCAGGAGGCCAAGATTCGCATCAGGCACTCCGGACCACCGGGTGCCCGTGGCACACCACACGGTGCCCCCGGAATCCACTTCGATATCCTCCACATAGTTGCCCGCCGGCCCATCGGACCTGAACAGGATCCACTCGCCGTCCCTAAGCTGCGCGCTTCCATCCTCTGTTCCGATCCAGGTCTTGTCGTCGGCGGCAACAAAGATGGAGGACGCATCCCGGAGCTGGGTCGGAAGCCCCTCTGTGTTGCGGCGCCAGGCCTCCGCTGCAAAGTCGTACCTGGAGGGACCATTTGACGTGGCCACCCATACAGTGGTATCAAGGGCTCCTATCGCGTATAGCTCATCGGGCTTTATGAAAGTCTTTGATATGACCTCCAGGTCGCTGCCGTCATAGGTGTAGATGGACTCTTCCGCGACTATCCAGAACCTGCTCACCTGGTCATAGTCCATGCTCCGGGCGCCACGCCCGGAGAGCACCTCGCGCCACTGGCGGAGCTCGATATCGAACGAGAAGACCCCGCAGTTGGCACCAACCAGCACCTCGGCTTCATTCAGCGCCACGCTCAGCGCATTACTGCACCCGGAATTCGCCCAGTCGGTCCCGTCATAGAAGGTCCAGAACTCGCCATCGGCGAAAAGCGAGATCCCGCCGGTGGTCGCGACCACGGTCAGCGAGCCATAGGTTGCTATGTCGTTTACATCATCACTCAGAAGTCTCAGGGTGGTGGTGCTGTGCCGGTCCCAGGTCCCATCCGGGCCATGGACCGATACACCCTCACCCGAAGTTCCTATCCAGAGATTTCCTTCATCATCCACCGCGACAGCCGTCACCGAATTGGTTCGCAGGCCGCCGGCGGACTTGAGTATCTTGGCATCCTGGCCGGTGGCAGGGTCCATCGCAACCGCCCCGGCGGTCGAACCCCAGTAAACCAGCGCCGCTTCCACCCACAGGGACGTTACATTATTCGAGTTAACATGGATCTCCCACCGGTCTTCGGCTAATGCCGGACACGCCGCCAGAGCGACTGCCGCGATTAACAGCACAGACCTCATCATCCACCCTCCTTATCAACGCTTCAATGTCCGCTTCCCAACAGGTCGGGGAATCCCTTGAGACTCAAGAGGACAATCTCCAGATCGCTCGAGACCGACCAATTCTGAAGATAATACATATCCATCCTGTCCTGGTAAACTTTCGCAGATTGGCCGGTCATCACACGCCAGGGTCCCGTCACGCCGGGCTTCATGCTCTCACCGCTCACGGGGTGCCTGGGGCCCACAAGGGTCCTCCTGCCCGAGAGCACCTGCCAGAGGTTCCCGACGGTCCTGGCCCAGGTCCCGAAGTTGCGATGCGAGAGAACCTGCCAGGTGAGTATCGCGGGCGCCAGCAGCAGCAGTCCCAGCATCCCCAAGAGGGCAACGGCACAATCCACCGCGTACTTGGTCAGCAGGCGGACACCGGCGAGCGTGGCCAGG
>JAUXGG010000174.1 GCA_030622265.1 Candidatus Eiseniibacteriota bacterium | reverse complement strand
CGGCATCATTGCCTATTCCTGGATCGTGATCTCGATGGGGAAGTTCACGGCTCTCTCGGGAGGAGTCGCTCTGGGGATAATGATGCTCCCTGTCGTTGTCCGCACCACGGAAGAGACTCTGAAGCTCATCCCGGACAGCCTGCGCGAGGCCTCTCTCGCACTAGGCGTGCCCTACTACCAGACGATACTCAGGGTGATTCTCCCAGCGGCTCTTGGGGGCATAACTACCGGAATACTTCTCAGCATTGCGCGCATAGCGGGCGAGACCGCGCCGCTGCTTTTCACGGCCTTTGGCAGTCCGTTCATGGAGACCAGCATTCTGAAGCCCGTGAACTCGCTGCCTCTTCTGATATTCAATTATGCAACCAGCCCTTACCAGGAGTGGCATACGCTTGCGTGGGGGGCCTCTTTTGTCCTGATTGTCCTGGTACTGGTCCTGAATGTCCTTGCCAAGGTGGTAACAGCGAGATGGAAAGTGAAGTTCTAAAGGTCGAGAAGTTCGGCGCCTACTTCGGTGACACCCAGATACTGAAATACATAAACCTCTCGATCCCGGAAAACATGGTCACCGCGATAATGGGACCGTCCGGCTGCGGGAAGACGACGCTGATCCGGTGCGTGAACCGGATGCATGAGCTGATCACCGGTGCGCGGGTCGAGGGCCGGATCTTACTCTGCGGGGAGGATGTTTACAAAACCAATCCCATTCTGGTGCGCCGCAAGGTCGGCATGGTGTTCCAGAAGCCCAATCCGTTCCCTACCATGAGCATATACGACAATGTCATAGCAGGCTACAAATTGAATGGGATTCGCCTCGGGAGGGGAGAGCTCGACAGGATCGTGGAAGAATCGCTCCAGCGGGCCGCGCTCTGGGACGAGGTCAAGGACTCGGTGCACAGGAAGGGGACCTTTCTCTCCGGGGGACAGCAGCAGCGGCTCTGCATAGCGCGGGCGCTTGCCATGAACCCGGAAGTTCTCCTGCTTGACGAGCCGACTTCGGCGCTCGACCCGAAAGCCACATCCAGGATCGAGGAGCTGATAATCGAGCTCAAGGAATATGTTACGATAGTACTGGTGACCCACAATATCGCCCAGGCAGCCAGGGTATCGGATCTTACGGCATTCCTATATCTCGGAGAGCTGGTCGAGTTTGGTCCTTCGGAGAAGCTTTTCACTGTGCCTGAGGACAAGAGAACAGAAGAATACCTGACAGGTAAGTTCGGCTAGGAGAAGAAGATGTTTGAAGAGAGACTTACAGCCCTGAGGAGACAGGTGGTCGAGTATGCCGGTCTTGTGGAGGCAATGATTGAAAGGGCAGTCAAAGGCCTTCTCGAGAAGGAGCGTGACCTGCTCATTGAGGTCATCGAAGTAGATGAGCCCCGGGCCAACAGCCTGGAGATGGAGGTTGACGAACTGGGGATAGCGCTCATTGCCCAATTCCAGCCCAAGGCTAAGGACCTGAGGACCATACTCATGATCATGAAGATGGGAAATGACCTCGAACGGATGGGTGACCACGCGGTCAACATCGCACAGAGCGCCCTGTATTTGATCGAGCGGCCTCTGGTCAAGCCCTACATAGACCTTCCCAGGATGGCAGACCTCACAGTGAGTATGCTCAAGGACAGTATAATCGCCTTCATCAATGAGGATGCAGGACTCGCCGGCAATGTCTGCGAGCGCGACAACGAAGTTGACGCGCTGAGAGACCAGGTGTTCAGAGAGCTGGTGACTCACATGGTCTCAGATTCCAGGACCATTGAGCGCGCTCTCCATCTGACCCGGGTCGCGGGAAACCTCGAACGTGTGGCGGACCTTTCGACAAACATCTGCGAAGATGTCATATTCATGGTCAAAGGCCAGGTGATCAAACACCATCGCGCTGAAGAGGAATCCGAAGGCCAGTGACGGGCCGTCATCCTCGGAGGCGCACCGTAGGACTTCAGTCCTGGATCGCCTTGACCCCTTTATCCCACTGGAGCTCACCCAGCACCGCCTGGGCGACGTTGGTGTAGTGGTCTCCCATCTTCTCATAGTTCATGACCATGTCGAAGAACAGCAGTCCGCTGGTGGCGCCTGCTTCACGCTTTCTCAGGCGGCGCGCATAGCCCTGGCGCATCTCGGTGTGCAGGCGGTTGACCCGGTCCTCAACTTCGAGAGCCTTACGGGCCTCGTTGGTGTCATTCTCCAGGAGAGCCTTGATCGTATGGCCGGCCATGCGGTCTACCTCGTCGGCAAGGAGCCTGATCTCGTCCAGCGCTTCGGCGGGCAGGCTCACCGACTGGAACTTCTTCCTCTCAGCGAGCTCCACGATGTTCTCGGCGTGATCGCCGATCTTCTCGATGTCATTAATCGTATGAAGGAGGACCGGGAGTTGTTCCGATTCCACCTCGGTCAGGCTGCGCTTGGCCAGCTCGACAAGGTAGTGAGTGATCTCCCGCTGGAGGTTGTCGATGGCCTGCTCAAGGATGTGGACTCGCTTGAAGCTGATATTGTCCCCGACGAAGAAGGATGTCGTGGCCCGCTGGACGGTCTTGCGGGCCAGAACCGCCATGCGGACGATCTCACTCTTGGCTTGTGCCAATGCCACGAGGGGCGTATTGAGCAGGTGCTTCTCCAGGTGCTGCGGCTGCACGGGTACATCCTCATCCCCATAGGGTATCAGCCTCTCGACCACCCGCCGAAGCACGCCGACCAGCGGAATGAACAGGGCGGCATTGATCACGTTGAAAAGTGAATGGGAGTTGGCGACCTGGCGCATGATATCCCCGGAAGTTGACTGCACCAGCCGGACATAGAATGAGCTGGTATACATCACGATGACCATTCCGGTCACGCCGAGGACATTGAACATGGTGTGGGCCCATGCCGCCCTTCTGGCAGCGCGGTTGGATCCAATGCTTGCAATCTGGGCCGTGATCGTCGTGCCTATGTTTTCACCGAGAACCAGGCAGATGGCTCCCTGCAGCTCGATCAGGCCTGAAGCTGCCAGTGCCATGGTGAGGCCGACCATGGCGCTACTGCTCTGTATTGCCAGGGTGGCCAGCATGCCGGCGGCCACACCCAGGATTGGCTGGGTGCTGAACTGCACGAAGAAAGTCTTGAAAATCTCGCTTCCGCCGAGCGGGGACAGCACCTGTTTCATCACGGAAAGGCCCAGGAACAGAAGACCGAAACCGAGAATGGCCTCCCCCCAGAGCCTGTTCTGCTTCCGCTTGGAAAGCACGATGAAGAGGAAACCGATCCCTATGATCGGCAGGGCGTACCTATCTATCTTGAATGCGATCAGCTGGCCGGTTATGGTCGTTCCAACATTGGCCCCTATTATTACCCCGATAGCCTGCTGCAGCGAGAGAAGGGCCGCATTGACGAAGCCGATAACCATCACCGACGTGGCGCTGCTGCTCTGGATTAACGCGGTGACAAAAGCTCCCATTCCCACTGCGGCGAACCGGTTGCTGGTAAGCACCTTGAGGATGTTCTTGAGTCTCGGCCCGGCAGCCTTCTGGAGATTTGTGGACATCAGCGACATGCCATATAGAAACAGCCCGAGGCCTCCGATCATCCAGAGGATGATCTGCTTCGGGTCGTAAGACCAGGCCCGGAAATGGACAACGCCGCTCCCGAGTTCTCGGTGTTTGACAAAAGCGGCCAGAACGTGATCTTCCATCTTCTTGCCGAGCCTGAGACGAGTCCGTGCGGTACCGTGCTCATCCGTCCTGGTCTCGTACACGCTCAGTTCAGCACCGCTGCCGTTTTCCACCCAGAACTTAACTTCCGCGCCAGAGACAGGGGTACCGGAAAGATCCACGACCCGCAGAGTCAGTGGAGATTCGAGCCAGGTTCCAGAGCGGCCCTCCTGCCCGCTTCCTGAAGTGATTACACGGAGACCGTCGAAGGTGAGATCACTCTGGGAAAAAGAGACTGATGGGGTGAAAACGGCGAAATAGAGAAGCAGCGGGATTATGATTCTGAGTGATGCTGACCTGTGTCTGCTCAACCTGCCTCCCGTGAATTCGGGAGGATTAGACCAGAAACCCGGGAAGGTGTCAAGCTGGGGCGCAGCCTTCCCTATTCAGGCACCCCGCGGAGGGCCCTGGCGTCCTTGGCGATGGACTTGTTGAAACGCTCAGGCGAGGCATCGCGGAAGCGCGGATTGGAGGCCTGCTTCCTCGCGTATTCGACATTTGCCTCATTCACGAAATCGGGAATTGGGGTGACTCCTTCATATTCGCTGAAAGGCTTATGGTATATGTAACCGTCGCAGAAGGTGGACAGAGTGAAGTTTTCGTACCCGTGCTTGTAGACCGAAGTCTCACCGGGCAGGTCGGCGAAGGGCGTCCCCCCGGTGTCGAACCCGACCGGAACATAGGCGGGACCGAGAACCTTCATGGTAGCATCGATTATGCCGTCTGCGGGCCGCACTTTCGACCCGGTGTAACCCCGGGCAGTATACCACCCGGCATGGAGGAAGATCGTGATAGCCCGCTTGCCGATTTCACGGAATACGTGATTCCCGGCCCTGCTGTCATCGAAGCGGACGAACTTGCCGTTCATGTAAACGGGTTGCTTGTACTCGGTGAATGCATGATGGATACCGCAGTGAATGAGGATCTTCGCGCCCTTTGCGACTGCACTGTCCAGGATCACCCTTGCCCAGAGGTTCTCACCCTCACCATGCCAGACCTTTTTCAGCACCTCGGGACTTTCCCGGTCTTCCTGACTCTGAATGTGCCACCACTCGGGGGAATTATTGAGGCCCAGGATGCGGAATCTCTCGACACCGTCCTCGATGCTGTTGTTTACCTCCCAGGCGGCCCTGAAGATGTCCAGGTACTCCTCATAGCCCCAGAACACGGATTGCTGGAAAGTGATCTGCCCGGCCAGCGCCTCATCATAGGCAGGGGCGGCGAGAAGACTGTCTATCAGGTACTGGTCCTCGCGTCTT
>JAUXGG010000186.1 GCA_030622265.1 Candidatus Eiseniibacteriota bacterium | reverse complement strand
ATGCGGATAAGCAACCCAGGACACCCGAAGCCGCACTGTCGAAAGGCCTGACGCGGGTCCCTGCCGGCTCGATAACAACGCCCTTGAGTCCGAGCCGCCGGATCGCCAGGGCCCGTTCCACGTCCAGAGCGAGGTCGATAAGAACATAGCGGTTCTTCTTGTTGAGTAGTTTCCTCTGGAGCTTATGTCTGTTGCATCCGGCGATCCCGGAAACCGAGGATGCCGCGAGGGCCGCATCATCGACCATGGATGGATCGGCGTATACCCGGTAGGCCGGCATCGTGGTGGCAAGGACCCGGCCGGTCCGGTCATAGATCGTGCCTCTCTTGGCGGGGATGGGCCTGAGGTAGCCGTGCTGGCCCACGGCGATGGCCTTGTAGTAGTCGTGATCGACTATCTGGACTGAAACCAGTTTGGCGACGAGGATAACCGCGAATGCCGCAAAGCCAACGAGCAGCACCAGAAGCCTTCCTACGCCGGGCCTCACCTAATTGCCTCCCACTTCCTGGATCACGATGACATCATCCCAGTCGAGGGAAGTCATACCGAGATCGGCCTCGGCCAGGGCGGCGATTCGCGTTCGCGCCCCAAGGCGAGTGACTTCGCAGGCAAGTATCTCCGATCTCTTCTGGATCAAGTCCAGCTTCCTCGCGAGGGTGATATTCTCCCTGAGCATGGACTCCACCACGAGTCTCTCCCAGGTGTAAACAAGGCCTGAAACGGTGGCTATGACGATCAACAGCAACCCAAACAGGAGCGACCGACCCGTGCGCGTGATTCCGTCTGCCCTGCCCAGTGTCTCTTCTTTTTTGCCCTCTCGAAGCGGCGCTTGCATTTTCGGATTCCTGCGCACAGGAGTCGGCCACTCCTGTGCCCCTGGGTTGTCGTCCTTTTTCACATCTTCTCAACCACCCTGATTTTCGCACTGCGCGCCGAGGGATTCCGTCCAATCTCACCGGCGGTCGGCGATAACGGTTTTGGAGTTACGAGTCTGAATACGGCTGCCTTGCCGCAGTCACATACGATTCTTCCCGGTGGACACACACACTTCCCCGAGAGCCTCCTGAAATACCGTTTGACTATGCGATCCTCCTCCGAGTGGTAAGAGATGATACATGCCCGCCCTCCAACCGCCATGACCTGCGGCAGGTGACCGAGCGCTTTCACCAGATTCTCAAGCTCACAGTTGACCCGTTCCCGGATTGCCAGGAAGGTCCTGGCCATGGACTTTGCCGCCTTGTTCTTCACGACAGACTTAACGGCACGGGCCAGGTCCAGCGTGGTCTTCAGCCGGCCCTCGTCCCTTCTCCTGATAACCGCCCGGGCAATCCTCTTCGCGTTGGCCCTTTCACCGAACTGCACAAGCAGGCTCCTGAGCTCATTCGCATCGATCACAGCAAGAAACGAGCCCGCAGTCACGGTGCCGGCCTGATCGAATCTCATGTCGAGATCACCCTCCCGGTCGAAGCTGAACCCCCTACCAGGTGTGACGATCTGGAGCTTCGAGATTCCACAATCTATCAAGAGGGCATCGACTTTGCCCGCCAAACGCTCGGGCAGTGCCAGATCGAGCTCGCTGAAGTTCATTCTTTTCAAGACCACTCTCTCCCCAAACCGCGACAGCCTCTCCCCCGCGAGGCGAAGCGCGTCACGGTCAAGATCCAATCCATACAGAACACTCTGCTGAGGGGCAGCGTCCAGCAACCTGGCCGCGTGTCCGCCGGCGCCGACTGTGCAATCCACCACGAGCCGCGTCGACCGGTTTACCAGCAATCCGGCGATCTCTTCCGCCATCACCGGTTCGTGCCATACGTCGTGCCCCTCCACAGAGCTTTCGCTAGTCATTTATTCCCGCAACGCCGAGCCGTGGCTGTTGAGTTGATCCTCTATCTCTTCAAGCACGTCCTCCAGCGGGACGTCCTGCTTCTTCATATATGCCTTGTGGGTGCCGGGATTCCAGAGTTCGAGATGATCGATCTGGCCGACTATCAGCACCTGTTTCTTGATGCCAATGCTCTTCAAGAGGTCGGGCGGGATCAGGATCCTGTTGTGAGCGTCCATCTTGCACTGCACCGCCCCTCCCAGAATCAGCCGCTTGTAGTACCTGCCCTGACGCTTGTTGGGGACGTTCCTCAAGACCCTTATCCGCCGGTTCCACTCATCAAGCGGGTAGACATCGAGACATCCCTCGGGCCCGCGCGAGACTATGAAGGCGTTCTCCGCAGAGGCCGCAAGGCCCTGCCTGAGCGGAGCAGGAATATTGAAGCGTCCCTTATCGCTGACCGAAAATGTGTGGGAACCCACGAACTGAGACAACGCCGCTTCACTCCTTCTCTAGCCAATTTAGCCCGCAATGAACCATAATGCCCCACCAACCTATCAGGGAGCCCTGGGGTTGTCAAGCGCTATTTTGCCGAAAATGGTAGGAAATTGACGGATTTTATCGTCTATCGCAGAAGGGCTAAGCGGCCAGCCACCGGAGGCGTAACTGATGCAATATCAAGGGTTACCTCTCCCATCCACATACGCATATAAAGGAAAGGAAAAGAGGAACGAAGACGAAGACCCGTTTCGGACAGGGTGAGGGGAGCTCCCAACTGGATGTTTGAGGGGGCAAGGACAGGCGGGGCAAAAAGGGGACAGACACCTATTTCCGAGAAGCGGAAATAGGTGTCTGTCCCGAATGGCACTAACTTAGCCTCTTTTTGTAGCGGTTTCTGTGTTTGATCTCCTTGAACACGGCTCGGGGCTTGGTGAGTAGCTGGTAGTTCTTGGGTCGTCGTTTCCTTGCTCTTGGTTCTAGTCTGTTGGGCCTGTATGGCAGAAGGTCCCTTGCGAGATACGCGAGGAGTATTTCGATTAGGGCCTCCTGGCGATTGTCCTCCATACGTGCAGCTGTGATGACGGGCGCCCATTGCCTGAGTGTCGCGATTGTGCCTTTGAAGCTAAGCCGGTAGGGTGATACTCCATGTCGGTTTGCGGCCTCCAGCATCAACGCACGGATGAGATTGTATGCTATAAGATACATGGAGATCTCTTTGTGTATCATCTCGGGCGACTTGCACCTGAGGATATCCATACCCATAGTGGTCTTGATATCTCTAAGGAACAACTCCGCCATCCACCTCCTGCGATATAGATCGATGAAGGCCTGCTCAGGATATGCTTTGTGGTCCAGCAGGGTAGTGACTACGGTGATGGCCTTTGTCCTGAATCCGGGTACGCCTACCCGGAAGGATATCTCTCTTAGATTGAACGTCCCGGGCATTGCCTGCCACTTGAGTAGGGTGAGCCACTTAGGACGGCTTGAGGTCTTATGCCATGCAATCAGTCGATCTCCTTTGGATATCTTCCTTAGGACTGAAAGGCCTTTGGTACGGCGGTGATGGTTTCTCATGACGCAGTCTACACCTTGCTGGCAGAGGTAATAGAAATCTGCATAACTACAGAAGCCTCTGTCTGCCAGGAGAACATCTCCGGGCTCAAGGCGATGCCAGAGTGATCTGGCGAGGGATCGTTCATCATTCTTAAGAGTCCCCTTGGCCACATCCAGTATGAGCCCGGCGGCTAAGGAGAAGAGGGCGACCACCCTCATCACCGGAAACCCGCATCCGGGCTTGGTGCGATTAGATATTGGCCAGGCAGCCTGGTTGGCAGGCGTGTCTGGCATGGACAGGCCCGTGCCGTCGATGATCTTTACCTGCCGGCCATACCACAGATACCTGCCGGCATAGAGGTCTTGTATCCTCCTGGCTGTCTGGTGTCGTACGGTGTCGATCTCCTTCTGGATTAAGCGGGCTCTGGCCTTGCAGTATGCTGCAGTGTTGGGAGAGGCCGTCTTAGAGGTCTTAAGTGCGAGCCATGCCAGGGCCTTCCTTACAGTCCCCCTGCATGATCGATCGGCAGATAAGACCTCGGAGAGAAACAACCAGAATGTCCGTGACAAGGGGCAGAAGAGTCGCCTTCTTCCGGGCGGGCCAAAAGTCTCCGGCAGATCGATCCATGGGGCGAAGATCTCGGTGAGGTCCGAGAGCGAGTGCTGGTTGATGTACCTCAGGCGTGCAGCTATCAATCCGGGGCCATAACACATATCTACGACTCCTTTCATATTGGGGCCATCTGTTTCCTGATATACTACCAGTATATATACTTGTAGTATATAGCTATGCTACACTGCAAGAGGAAAGAAGGTGTGCCGTGAAAAAAGACAAGGCGATAGAGGCTATGCGCAGGCGTTACAAGAGACTCACCGCCAAGCTGGCGAAGATGGGATTGATCCTACAAGGCTCTATAACTGAACGGGTGATCCTCCAGAGGCCAGCCCGTGGGGAAGGCAAGGAGAAGGCCTACGGCCCCTATTATCAATGGACCTGGAAACGCCAGGGCAAGACAGTCACCGTCAACCTAACAGCATCCCAGGCAAGGGAATTCTCCAGGGCCATCAAGAACCACCGAAAGATGGAGGAGATCAACCGACAGATGAGAGAACTATCCCTGGAGATACTCGAGGCAACTACAAAAGGCGTCACGAAGCGTAAGCGAAAACCATGACCTGATATATCCTTAAGTTAGTGCCATTCGTGTCTGTCACCGTTTTCTCGCTTGGTCGAATGAGGGCGCTGTCCCCTTTTTATGACGGTTTCTATCCCCTTTTTATTTGACATTGGGCCCTTCCGCCTCTATGCTCGCTCCAACGGATTACATCTGCT
>JAUXGG010000139.1 GCA_030622265.1 Candidatus Eiseniibacteriota bacterium | reverse complement strand
TCCCTCGATCCGGGGCCTGGCGCGTGAGACGCGCGTAAGCGTCATCACGGTCCAGCGCGGCTATGAGGCCCTGGAGCGTGACGGCCTGATCCACTCAAGACGGGGCAAGGGGTTCTTCGTTTCCGAGATAAGAGACAATAGAAAGAAGAAGATGGCGGAGCAACGCTTGAGCTCACTGCTCGGCCCGCTCCTCGCCCACGCGTTCTCCGAGGGAATGTCCGCGGAGGAAGTCCGGTCGGTGTTCCGGAAGACCCTCAAGGGACGCGACAAGAAGACAGGCAAATAGAAGAGGCGTTTGACTATGAGAAAAAGGGGACAGACACCTATTTCCGAAAACGGAAATAGGTGTCTGTCCCCTTTTATCTGATGCTCTTATTCAGGCGCTCTATATTGACTGCAACATCGCCCTTGAAGACCGCGTTTCCGGCGATCAGGTGCGTGGCGCCTGCTCTCGCCACGGCGGGCGCGGTCTCGGTATTGATGCCCCCGTCCACGCCTATGGGAATATCTCTTCCTTCCCTCTCCAGCATATCTCGAAGACTCTCCACCTTATCATCCGTACCCTCGATGAACTTCTGACCACCGAAGCCAGGCTCAACGGTCATCACAAGCACCATGTCCATCTTGTTGAGCAGACCATCGAGAGTCTGTAAGGGCGTGGCCGGCCTCAAGGCCAGGCCTGCCTCCAAGCCCAGAGCTCTGATCCTGTCCAGGGTTCCGCCGGGATCTTCGCAGGCTTCCCGGTGTATGATGATCGCGTTTACCCCCGCCTCGGCGAAGGCATCCACATACCGCTCAGGCTGCTCAATCATGAGATGCGACTGGAAGTAGAGCCCGGTCACCTTGCGTATGGATCTAATGACAACCGGACCGAAGGAGATATTGGGAACGAAACGGCCATCCATTACGTCAAGATGCAGCCGTCCGCAGCCGGCTCGCTCCACCTTCCCGATCTCATCGGTGAGGTTGGCGAAGTCAGCTGAAAGCAGCGACGGCACTATCTCGGCATGTTTCACGGCGCAACCATCTTGCTCTGGATGGCCTCGAGAAGCGAGTCGAACGCCTGTTCGAATTTCACGACACCCTCCTCGAGCAGCTTCGCGGTCACCTTGTTGATATCGATGCCGAGCCCGGCCAGGTCATCAATCACCTTCTGGGCGGCGCTCACGTCGGGACCGAGGACAACCTTAGCCTCTCCATGATCGAGAAAGGCCTCGAAGGTATTATCCGGCATGGTGTTGACTGTCCCCTTGCCGATGAGCTCGGTGACATACTTAAGATCCGGGTACGAGGGGTCCTTGGTGCTGGTGGATCCCCAGAGCACGCGCTGGGGCCGGACTCCCTGCTTTCCATCAATGGCGAATTCCCCGGCGGAGAGGATATCGAGGTACTTCCTGTATATCAGGGCGGAGTTCGCCACGGCCGCCTTTCCCTTGAGGGAGAGGATCCTGTCTTTCTCGGCCTCTTCATCCGCTTCGGCGGCTTTGGCAGTGAGCATCTTGTCCACGGCCGAATCGACGCGGCTCACGAATACGCTGGCAACCGAGGCGATGATACCTGGATCGCCGGCGGCAGCGAGCCATCGCTTCATCCCCCTGCGGTAAGCATCGGTGGTCTTGATGTACTGATCCAGGGAGAAGATCAGGGTGATGTTGACGTTCACGCCCGCCGCGATCAGCTCCTCTACGGCATCGAAACCCTCGCGAGTGCCCGGCACCTTGAACATCACATTGGGCCGGTCGACCTTCTGATAGAGCCTCAAGGCCTCATCGATGGTCTCCTGCGCCTTGCTGGCAAGCCTGGGATCGACCTCGAGACTAACATAGCCGTCGAGCCCGTTGCTCTCCTCAAAGACCGACTTGTACATATCCGCGGCATCCCGGATGTCCCGGACTGTGAGCTCGTCATAGATCTCCATCACGTTCTTGCCGGCCTTGCTCAAGGCCACGATCTCATCGTCATAGTCATTGCTCTTGCTGACGGCATTATTGAATATGCTCGGATTGGAAGTCATCCCACGGAGGCCCAGCTCGATCCGCTCCTTCAGCTTGCCGGACCTAAGCATCGACCTGTTGATATTATCCAGCCAGACGCTCTGACCGGCCTTGTTGAGTTCAGTGATTGTTGTCTCAGGCATTGCTCCCCCTAATTTCCATCTAATCCCTCTTGTGTTGCGCGGCCGCTACGGGCACCTGCTATTATACCAGACGATACCACTTGCGGCCATCCGTTGCCAGCATCAAAGCTGACCTGAGGACCACCGGGCACGGCCGGTGTCCGGGAAAAGTGGACCCGGATCATTCCTCACCAATCTGCTCAGGCCTGGCCTCGACGGTCATCATCTGGACTTCCTCGGGCGATTCGGCTGCTGCGAACCTGACCTTCTCGTGATCCCGGCGCGCCGCCACAACCCTGAAGTCGAAGGTGGCATTCACTGCCCCGGCGCCTTCTCCCACGACGATGACATCGAAGCCCGTGGTGCCCTTCTCGACATAGCACTGGTTGGTGACCGGGGAGGTCATCTGGACACCCCCGTTTTCCTGGCTTCGCAGGCAACTTCACTTCTTAAGGAGAATATGCAGCCGCCCGGGTTCAATCCTCCACCTAGACTACTTGCCGATTCTATCAGGCATCCTCTCCGGCGTCAAAACCCAATCCGGGGCCGGAGGAGGGTGATCAGGCCGCCCGATCGTGCCGCAGGTATCCGGACCCCGGAAAAACACACTTGGCAAACTGCGACAGTTGTCGTAGAGTGGTTGTGACAGATGTCGCATTAGCAACCGAGGAATGTCTTTAAGGGGAAAGCTGCCAGACCTCTCACGGTTCGAACTCCAGTGCCTGAGGAAGCTCTGGAGGCGCGGGCAGGCAACCGTAAGAGATATCCACGGCGACCTGGACGATCCCCCCGGTTACTCGACGGTGAAGAAGATCGTCGAGCGCCTTGAGGAGAAGGGCGCCGTGGTCCGGGTTCGCAAAGAAGGCAGGGCCTGGGTCTATCGCTCGCCGGTGTCGGCGCCGGCCATGATCAGGAAGGAGATTCATCGCTTCCTCGATACCCTCTTCGATGGCGCCGGCACTCCCCTGGTGGCCCATCTCGTCGACATGAAGGAGGTCTCGGTGGACGATCTTCGCGAAATCGAGCGACAGCTGGGACGAAAGCGCCAGCCGGGACGAAAGCGCCGGCCGGGACGAAACAGGAAGTCGAAGTAGGGGAACACTCCATGCTTGATCCACAGGTTCTTAAGCAAATGTGGGCGGCAGTCGCGACGCACCTCTGGCAGTCAATAATCGTGATCGCGGTACTCCTCTTGCCCTATATGCTCCTTCGCAACGGACCCGCCAGATTGAGGGACATGCTCTGGAGCATCGCCCTCATTAAGCTCTTCCTTCCGCTTCCCCTGCTGGTGAGATTGTGGGAACCGCTGGCCAGGCATATCACTCCGGTGCTTCCCTCCTTCCTGCGCGGGTTCTTCGGTTCCGGGCTGGCGGGGAGGGTTACCCATATCCTCGATCCCGCCGGGTTCGGTGTTATGGCGGGCCCGGCGGTTCAATCCGGAAACGCTGCCCTCTACATCACGCTTACCGCCGCCTGGCTTCTCGGGGCCGGTTGGCTCACGTATCGATGGGCGAGAGAGAGAAACGCCCCCGGGCTTAAGGGTGGAGGCCCGGTTGCCGGGACAGATCCCCAGGTAAGGATGCGTGTGCTCGTGGCGCTTGCCAAGCGGATCGCCCTTACGGCCTTCTTCTACTATCCCCCGCTCTGGGCCGTGCTTCGCCAGCTCAACTCATCCTGTGAGATGGCCTGCGACCAGGCGGACATAAGAGCGGGAGTAAAACCGTCGGCTTTCGCAAGGGCGCTTGCCCGCACGCTGGAGCTGGGCTTAAGTCCGGCGCCTGCTCCCGCGGGGCTCGGAATCAAGACCAGATCCACGATACAGAATCGTTTCGACGAGATCAGTCAACCGAGGAGGTTGGTCACAATGAGAAGACACCGAGTCGCCTTACTCAGCGCCATTACGCTGGCCGTCCTGATTACCGCCTTTCCTCTTCCATCCTGCGTGAAGGAGGGCGACCCGCCACCGCCTCCGAAGCCTCCCGAGGTTGCGGAGGCTCCACCCATCACCGACAAGGCAAGGGATGAGGATTCGGTGAAGCCACCTGCTCTCATTCAGGAAACAATGGTGCTGCCTGAGTATCCCGAGGCCGAGAGAAAGGCCGGTATCGAGGGCGCGGTTGTTCTGGAAGCCCGGATCTTGAAGGACGGCAGCGTGGGCGAGATCACCGTCGTCGAGGGTGTGGAGAGCCATCCCTCGCTGGAGGAGAGCGCCAGGGACGCGCTCAGCCAGTGGAAGTTCGAGCCGGCGACCGAGGACGGGGAACCGGTCGAGATGGCCGTGCAGATACCTCTTGCTTTC
Source organism: Candidatus Eiseniibacteriota bacterium (assembly GCA_030622265.1). Taxonomy (GTDB): domain Bacteria; phylum Arandabacterota; class Arandabacteria; order Arandabacterales; family Arandabacteraceae; genus JAUVJV01. The sequence continues at coordinate 1,101 of JAUXGG010000139.1, read as the reverse complement.
AGGCTCGATGATCATGATAAGACCGGGGGCGAGGCGAAGACGGGGGGTGGGGAAACGATGCCTCAACTCATCCCGGAAAGCATAGTCAAGCCGGAATACCCGGAAGAAGCCCGCAAGATGGGAATCACGGGCAAGGTGATCATCGAGGCCGAGGTGAAGCCGGACGGTACCCCGGGAAGCATCACGGTCAAGGAAGGAATTCCCGGTTACCCCGCCTTTGATGACAAGGCCGTCGAAGCTGTCAAACAGTGGAGATTCAGGCCCGGCACCAGGGATGGCAGGCCGGTTGCGGCGACAGTGATGATCCCGTTGGAATTCAACCTCGATGATAAGAAGTAGGGCTCGGATTTAGACGGTAGAGATATCTTAGTCGAATGAATTGCGAAGGTTGGCCGGTCTGAAGCGGCTGGCTAGTAGATCGAGGCGGCCTTGCGGACCACGCCGTCCGGGATGCGGTACCCGATGATCTCGGCGGTCCTTAAGTTAAGCGAGAGCTGTACCTTCCTTGGCGAGGCTATCGGCAATTCCTCGGGATCTCTCCCTTCGGGGATCTGTGCCGCGAACTCCCCCGACTGTTTTCCGACATCGGTGTAGTCGGGTCCCACCGCGAGCAGGGCTCCCATCTTGACGAAATGCTCGGACAGGCCCTTGGCCTGTGACTGGGTTCAGGTGAAAACCTTGGCGATGTAAGTCAGTAGAGTTCTTGCTGATGGTGTGGCGGCGCAGGTCGTGTGATTCTGTCTGCTGGGACCCCGCTACCAACCCGAGACCTGAATCCGATTCCACCAGGTTTTCTGTGCAGATCCCCGTAAGGCTGCACTGACCTTGACACAGATACTATCACTCCATTAGACTTGCGTCGGATTCTAACACTTTCAGGAGGAGGACCTGATGCGGAGACTAATCTGTATTCTCACAATTGCTGCGCTTTCGTTTTGTGTAGTGGCCGCCTGGTAACCCGCCTGCGCGGGGATAGGAGGCCTCTCCGACAGGCACAAGAAGAAGGCGACAGAGGAAGCCGAGAAGATGATCGAAGGCTCTCCGGAAGACACCACAGAGGTGGAGAAACAGGCGGAGCAGAAGACATCCGAAACGGGAGCG
>JAUXGG010000327.1 GCA_030622265.1 Candidatus Eiseniibacteriota bacterium | reverse complement strand
TCGGCGCACTCGAGCGGACTGACTGGAATGTCACGCGTGCAGCCGGGGAGCTTGGGCTGGAGAGGACTGCCCTTCACAAGAAGATAAAAGCTCTCGGCCTCGAAAAAGGAGGAGTGTGAATTTTTGTCACACCCTGTGAACCGCATATACATGAGTGTGGGTGCCACTTTCTGGCATGCCCTCAGGTCGGCCGAGCGCGTAATGAATGTAAAGACAGACGATTACGCCAGCGGGAAGGGCCTGAACATCAGACGCCGGCTTTGGCACTGTTCTTGTAACTGTAGGTTAGCTGCAATGACAGGTCAGACACAGAAACCGTAATGAAAGGGCGTGAACAATGTTCGGACAAAGGCAAAGCCGGTTGAACCGCAAGGCAATCCTGATTCCAACTGTAGCGATCATCCTCCTCTGTGCAGTCTTCGCCACCGTAACGGCGGCGGAGACCATAGAAGATGACAAGGGTTTCTACCTGGGTCTTAAGTTCGCCGGGTCTTCCCTTCATATGGAGAACGACCCCGATGCCGAGTTCTTCGTGAAGGACGACGGCGGGGGCGTGCATCTCGACATAGGCTACAGGTTCAATCCCACCTTCATGCTTGAACTCAGCGTAGGTGGGGCAAACCACGAGACCTCGGATCAAGCCATCGACGCCCGGTTCGAGGCGGTCCAGATCCTGGGATACTACCGGTTCTCACCCCAGCGTGCCTTCCGGCCATATCTTAAGGGTGGTTTTTCAGGCAACAGCCTGCATCTCGATGCGGGTCCGTCCAGCTGGAGGGTAAAGGGAGGGGGCATAGCGCTCGGTGGAGGTTTCAGGTACTTCTTCTCTCCCCATTTCTCCCTCGGTCTTGATCTCACCCATAGTATCATCCAGTACGATGATGCGGAGATCGCCATTCAGGGCTTCAGCTATGAATGGGAGATCGAAGAGCAGGGATCGGCGACCGCGTTGGGCTTGCAGTTCGGCTATTCATTCTAAGCGGCCGACCCGCCTTCTCCCGGCCTGCCTCAATCCGGCAACCACCGCCGCGTGTCCGTGAGTTCTCGGGCACGCGGCTTTATCTCCTGAAGTGTTGAATTGAGATCACACCTGTGATTCTTAACCACGCCCTCTGGACCACCGACCCGATTCTATCTGCCGCAGTATCAAGCGCTTACGAGACGGGTATATGGCACGACACCTGCATATACCTGTGGGTGGAAGTGGTTGAAGAGACTGTCACCCTTAACCGAAGGAGGTTCGACCATGATGCGACGTCTCACCGCAGTGCTTCTCGTGATTGTTCTCGTTCTCATGTCCCTTGGCGGTTGCTCGCAGGATAGCACCGTCACATCGCCTGAGAACTCCTTACCCCCTGTGCTTCCGCCTGCATCGACCATGGCGATGAGCCTGTCAGCGTTCGAATCGGCACAGATCAACCTGGAAGCCCTGGCGGCAAATGGATATGAGACCATGCCATTGGAATCGGGTCTCGAATCCAAACTTAATTTCATCAATGCTGCCCTGCGCGTACATTTCCTGAACCTTGTTGTATACGTAGCTCTTGTCGAGCCTGTTGCAGCCTTCGCCCTGGCCGGGCAGTCGGTGCCTCAGCCCCAGAGTGACGGATCATGGCTCTGGACCTATATCTTCGTCAGCGACACGGCCGAATACAGCATCTTCCTGAACGGCAAGAACATGGGGAGCTACACGGCATGGAGGATGGAAGTCTCGAGCACTGATCCGTCGGATCCGTTCGATCATTTCCTCTGGTTCGAGGGCGAGGTGCCGATTGATGAAGACTCCGGCTACTGGCAGTTCTATGAGCCTCTGGATGAGCCGGTCGCCTTGAGCCTTAGCAGTGGCCAGGTTCTCTCCACGCCCGGAGTCGAGTGTATAAGGATCGACTGGGAGAACACGGCCGACGATGAGCATGAGCTGGTGTTTCTCGTGAACAAGCCCGATGTGCCCGAGGAGGGTTCGTACTTGACCTACCTGGAGATACCAACCGTGTCATCCGTCGAGTTCTATGATTCCCAGACCGGAAATAGCGGAATCATCAAGTGGTATCCCGACGGGTCGGGAAGCATACAGTGGCCCGATTACAGGGATGGGGAGCAGTATTGCTGGGATACGCTTCAGTTCAACACGGAATGCCCCTAGCCGCATTCAACCCGACCGGGGCGGTGGGTCTTATGGCTTAGCCGTCCCGGTTCCTTCTTTCTCCTGCAAACGCCTTCGCACCGACCAGCCCAGAACGAACTCGAGCAACCCCAGGCCAATAAACGCCTGAAGGGCTCCCAGTCCATTTGCCAGGGTCTTCCTGTTCCCCAGGATTGTCTCCCGTCCAGATGGCTCCAATACGAATCAGCCTCGTGATGCTAGGCAGTCTCCGGCACGACAATCGTGCAGAACACGCTGGACTCATCTACCTCGGTAACCTCGGGCTCCACGCCCAATCGCTCACCAAGCAGCGAGAAAGCCTCAGGCAACACCATGCCGGCATGAAACCCGTCCCTGCAGACAATTGTGCCGTTCCCGGTCCTCTCGTAATCGATCGCTCCGATGAGACCGGCTGCTGCCTGATCCTCAAACCACTTGAGTCGGCTTGTCCAGAACTGCTCTGAGTAAGTTGAGAATAGGATGCGCCCACCTGGCCGCGCAACTCTCAGAGCCTCGCGCAGGAGTGTTTCCTGGTCTACTCTAAACGCGCAGATCCCGTTCTGGACACGCACGACCTCAGCGAACTCCGATTCGTCAAAAGCGAATCGCACGGCGTCCATCTCAAGGAACTCGCATCGCGAGCTGGAGCCGGCGATTTGACGGGCCAGCGCAATGCTCTCAGACGACGTGTCGATACCTACTACCCGCCTCGCCACTTCTGCCAGCCGAAGGGTGACGTGCCCATACCCGCAGATGGGAAACGGCGCTTTCCGAGGCGTCCGTCGCACTCACCGAGAATCTAGCCTGTGCGAATGCAATCGCATGGCGTTCCAATCCGGACCCGATGTCGAGCACGTTCGGCCGTTCTTCAGGGGATTGTGTCGAAATGAACCTAAGGACATCCGGGTCAGGACGCTTCCACCAAGAATGGTCGTCATTATCATTCCAGTAGGCTTCCCAGATGCGATTGTCTTTGGTCTCTTCCATGGATTCCAACTACTGCATAAGGTGATCGTGTTAGCGACCATTTATGTGACTGCTATCCCCTATAACACACAGCACCTTACATCCTCATGCTGCCCGAAAGCCCATCGCTTGTCAACACCGCCATGATGTGG
>JAUXGG010000191.1 GCA_030622265.1 Candidatus Eiseniibacteriota bacterium | reverse complement strand
GGAGGTGGGTGGGTCGATCCGAGCGGTGTGTATGTGGATTTCTACTATTCCGAGTGCGATCCGGGACTGGTCCCGGACGAGCCTTACTATTTCGCGTGGTCGGAGCTGATTACCGAGATAGTCTATGATGATCCCGGTTATTACCGTGTTGTCCGGTGCAAGGGCTACTTCCCTGCGCCTGTGCCGATTCAGGAAGACATATCGGTAGCGTTCCAGGTAGTCATCGACTGGGGAGATGTCCCGCCCTATGCGGGGATTACCATGGCCGAGCCTTTCCCCTTTGGTGATTGTGCGGCCTACAGGGACGGCCCTGTGTGGGGCTACCCCCGCTGGACATCGTGGGATCCTGATAACATAGCCTACTGCCTGAGCGATGGGGCCGGTGGCGACCCGTCCCTCGACTTCCTCATATGCATCAGTGACTGCGACGAGACGATGTACAAGTTCAATATCACCGCAGGCGGAGCTCCGGTGAACGACATGGAGCTCTGCATTTACGACGCCGACACGGGAACCCCGGTCGATATCGAGATGTGCAGCGTGCCGCTTGACTGGAACTGCGGTCACAATGGAGGCCCGCACTGCGCTTACTATCACACTACGGAGCACACCATACCTCCGGGAGTGACATATGGACCGTTTGATTTCGTGACCTCGGGCGGAGTGCGCCATGTCCTGGAGGTGATATGGACCTTCACCTATAACGGGAACGTGGTTGCCGGACCTGAGACGGCGTACTTCATATGCGGCGCAAGTACCAGCGAGCCGACCAGCTGGGGTGCGGTCAAGTCGCTCTATAAATAGAGATCCTCGACCCCGAATCGGGCGAGAGGCAACTTGACAAAGCATGAATCCAGGGGTAAGCTCCGGTCAAGGAGGCCAAAGCGAGACCCTTGGATGGAATATGAATAACATAGAGTCCGGCCCTTTGGAGGGGTCGGACTCCTGTATTTGGAAGTGGCTTCAGGGCGCCTGGGCGGTCGCAGGACGCCTGGGCGGTCTTGAGGCCGCGCGGGAGGTTGAATGGTCCACAGGAAGGAAAGGGTCCTGCTGGCGGGACTCATCAGGGGAGGGACCGCTCATGAGGAGGCGGAGGAGTCCATCGAGGAGCTTGCGTCGCTGACGGAGACAGCGGGAGGTGAAGTAGTTTCCTCGGTGCTTCAGGAGCGGCGGAAGATAGATCCTGTGACCTTTATCGGCAAGGGCAAGGCAGGGGAGATCGCGGCCCTTTGCGGCGAGGAAGACATAGACCTGGTCGTATTTGATGATGACCTCTCTCCGGCACAGGCCAGGAATCTGGAAAAGATCACGGGCAGACGCGTAATAGACCGGAGCCAGCTGATACTGGACATATTCGCCCTGGGAGCCAGGACGAGCGTGGCCAAGACCCAGGTGGAGCTCGCCCAGATCGAGTACACGCTTCCGAGGCTCACTCGTATGTGGGAGCATCTCTCGAGGACAGGAGGCGGGATCGGGACACGGGGCCCGGGCGAGACCCAGCTGGAGGTGGACCGTCGCCGGATGCGCCGGCGGATATTCACGCTGAAGAAGGTGCTTGAGAAATTCGAGCAGGACAGGAGAATCCGTACCTCGAGGCGAAAGAACTTTGTCAGGGCGAGCCTGGTGGGTTACACCAATGCCGGCAAGTCGACCCTGTTCAACAGGCTGACCAAGGCAAGTGTGGCCACGGGTGACCGCCTCTTCGAGACTCTGGATGCCATGACGAGGGTGCTGAGGCTTCCCTTGAAGGAAACCGTGCTTCTCAGTGATACGGTCGGCTTCATCAGGAAGATCCCCCACGACCTGGTCGCATCCTTTCACGCCACCCTTGAATGCGTGGTGGAAGCCGACCTGGTGATTCACGTCGCCGATCTTAGCCATCATGACTATGAAGGGCAGATCGCCACCGTCCGGGCGGTGATGGAGGAAATCGGCGCGCCGGGAAAGCATGAGATACTTGTCCTTAACAAAGTTGATCGCGTGGAGGATGAGGATACGCTCAAGCTGGCCCTGCGCCGGCACAAGGACGCCATTCCGGTGAGCGCGTTTCACGGATGGGGGGCCGACGCGGTGAAAGAGCGCCTGCTTGCGTACGCCCACGACAGGAAGGATGAGGTAATGGTGCTGGTTCCTCCCGAGGACGGCAAGACCATATCCTATCTTCACAAGTATGGCACGGTGCTGAGCCGGGAGCTGGTGGATGGCAAGATGGCGGTCCGGGTTCGAATGGAGCGCCGGTACCTTAAACCTATTGAAGGTTATGTCCAGCCATCTTCGGCAGATTAAGGAGGGGACAAAGTTGAGACTGGATTCTATGAGAGTGCTGGTGACGGGAGCCAGCGGCTCCTTAGGCTGGGCTCTCTCGAGGAAGCTTCTCCCCGGCTGCGAGGTCGTCGCCACATACAACTCTCACCCATCGGTGCCGGCAGGCACCGAGGCCCTGAGACTGGATCTTTCAGACAGGGATGCGCTGGGAGATCTGTGCCGGCAGAACAAGCCCGACGTGATATTCCATTGTGCCGCGATGACCAATCCCGACGAGTGTGAACAGGACTCCCGCCGGGCCCTGAGGGTGAATTTCGAGGCCACGCTTGAGATTGCCCGGATCGCAAAGGACATGGGATCCAGGCTTGTATTCACATCGACCGATCTCGTCTTTGACGGCTCAAAGGGAGACTACCGCGAGGATGACGCGGCGCGTCCACTCAGCATCTACGGGATGTCCAAGCTCCGGGCGGAAGAGGCGGTGCTCGGGATCGGCGCCGGCAGCATCGTGGTGAGGAGCTCCCTGATGTATGGGATGGGCAGCGAGACCAGCGGCACCTTTCTCACCAGAGTGACCGACGCCCTGGCAGGGGGTCGCCAGATGAAGCTCTTCACCGACCAGCGGCGGAATCCCATTCTGGTGGATGATTTCGTGGGGGCCCTGATGGCTGCGGTTGAAGGGGATCTCAGCGGTCTTTACCACGTCGCCGGGCGCGAGGTTCTGACTCGCTTCGAGTTCGGCCGGGAGGTGTGCCGGGCCTTTGGCTATGACGAGACGCTCCTGGTTCCCATCAGCATGGAGGATTTTAGCTATGTGGCCGCTCGCCCGCTCGATTCCACCCTGAACACGGAGAAGTTCACTTCGGCGACAGCTTTCCAGCCGACCGGGATCGCCGAAGCCCTGGCGGGATTGGCCGCGGAGATGGCATAACCTCTTATTCGATAGTGATTTCAACTAGATCGTCATCAGATTCCACATCGACGATCTTGCCCAGGTTTCCGGTCATGACCTGGGAGAGCACGGCATCAACGTCGACACCCTCCTCAGCCAGCTTCTTCTTGGACTTGGGTGGTATGAACTTGGTCGCTATCTTCGCCAGGGCGATGGGTATCTTAAGATTGACCTTCTTCTTGCCGGTCCTGGCATCGGTCACCTTGATGAGGAGACGCTTGCCTCCGCTGCCGGCCTGGGGAGCACCGTCTGCCGCCCCGTGCGGCTCAAGCGCATCAAGCAGCTTGGCTGCATCGTCCGATGTGACCTTGCCCTCCTCGAGCATTCTCAAGACCTGCATTCTGTCCTCTTCCATGGTCGTCCTCCAGTAGTTCAGGCGTCAGCCTCAGTAGCCTAGGTGCCCAGCTCGCCCACGGCGTCATCCACGCTGATCTCGCCTCGCCTGAGTTTCTCAAACACCTCCGTACGCTTTCCGCCGGACGGGGAGGATCCGGCTTCAAGACCCAGGGCGGCGAGCAGGTCATCCAGACGTTTACGAACCGTGGGATAAGAAATTCCTAGCTCCTTCTCAACTTCTTTAATGTTTCCCCTGGATTTTAGGAATATCTTCAGGAATTTGTACAGATCGGGGCTCAGATTACAGAAGGAACAGGTCTCAAGGTCTGTTATCAGCCTGCTCCGGCAGGACGGGCAGGACAGCTCCGTAACCCTGAGGCTCGCTTCACATACCGGGCATTTCCCGATGGTGGCTTTGCGGCTCATAAACATCACCTTCTTTCGCTTGATATTATAGTGGAGTATCTTAATATTGTCAAGCTCGCAATTGAATATATCTATATATCAGATCATAATTCTCAATATGATGGTAGTACTTGATAGGTATGGGATGGAATGATAGGCTGCACGGAGTTCTGAATGGAGGCCTGGAGTGAGCGATAAGTTTATGACCGTCCGCCGGCTCTTTCCGGTGAGGCGCAACTATGTGTATCTCAATCATGCTGCTGTCTGTCCGCTCTCGAAGAGAGTGACGGCGGGACTGCGGCAGCAGTTGGATGAGCAGGAGGAGTATGGGGGAAGGGTGGAGCATCTCTGGGAGGGCAGGGCCGAACAAGCCCGGAAGGAAGCCGCCAGACTGCTGGGTGCGAGGCAATCAGAGATATCTTTCGTGAAGAACACGACCGAGGGGTTGAACCTCTTTGCCAGGGGCATCAGGTGGAAGAAGGGTGACAATGTCGTGCTGCCGCGGGTGGAATTTCCCGCCAATGTCTACCCCTGGCTGGGCCTTGAGGAAGAAGGGGTGCATCTCAAGTTTGTGGCGGAGCGCGATGGCAGGATAAGGATAGAGGACATAGAGCGGGCTCTCGACCGGAGGACCCGCGTGGTGGCCATCAGCTTCGTCGAGTTCCAGAGTGGCTACCGT
>JAUXGG010000233.1 GCA_030622265.1 Candidatus Eiseniibacteriota bacterium | reverse complement strand
AGGATTGAACGCGATCTCCTCCCTGGCCAACCCATCCACCGAGGTCTCGATGACCACCTCGGAAATGACAAGCCCGGAAGGCGGCGACATGTTCTTGAGCGTCACCGTTCCAAAGGAGTCTCTGCCATCCAGGATCGCGGCGCCGGATACCAGCGCGCCGGTAGCTGTGGCTTCATAGGTCGCCCCACCGAGACCCAGGCCTGAGATTTCGATATTGCCGCTTCCTCCCGGCCAGTCCCAACCGTCGGAAAGCGGCAGGTCGATCGAGAACGAAGTGATTATATCCAGCCCGTTTCCGGCCAGGGTGACGGCGAGATCGAAGATCTCAAGATCGTTCTCCACCCTGGCTGGATCCACCGTGGCAGTGCCGCTGCCATTTCCCGTCTCGAGAAAGTCCTCCCGCGAGCGCGGCCAGACGGTGTAATCACCGGAGAGAGTCCTGGAGTCCTGGACCACGATGCCGGAGAGGATAAAGGGCTCGTCCGGGGCTTCGGTTCCGCCGATATCGGTATTGCCGTTCACGTACATTCTAAATGTGCCACTCGGGTCGGAGAGCATAAGCTCGGAATTGACCCCCGGCTCGGAAGGCCAGGCGCCCGACTCGATGGCCACGCTGTCGATCCGCACCAGTATCCCCTCATACGGCTCCGATGGCGCCACGGTAGGCTCATCGAGTTCCTCGCCTGAGAAGGGATGCGGCTCTAGCACCGTGCCCTTGCCTACAACCACCAGGTTTGAGGCGGCTTCGATCCTAAGCCTCGTTGTACCCGCGGTCGGGCTGGACCCGCTCAAGTTGATCTTGCCGGTCACCGTCACGCTGTCTCCCAGGGAAAGCGTGAGGCCTCCGATCTTCCTGGTATAGATATTAATGCCGCCTGTCCCATCCTGGATATAGGCGTCGAGGTCGCCGAACTCAGGAGCGAAAGTACCGCTTCCGGCCGTCACCGTGCCGGTAACGGTCACAACCTGTCCCAGCATGAGCGGACGGAGATCATTATCGATCCTCTTGACATCGGCTATGTCAAGCACCTGCGCATACGCCGCGCCGGCCGCGAGAGATATCAATATGGCTATGGCGAGAATTCGCTTCATCAGAGTCTCTTCCCGATCACGAGTGGGACCATGTCCTGGGTTACGCTGCCGGTCCCGGGTTCCGTGGCGGTGACAACTATATAATAGAGGCCTACCGGGAGCCGCTCCATCAGCTCATTGCGGCCGGTCCATTCGATTGCAGCCTCGCCGCATTCGGTATAGAAGTCACTGAGTGTGCCCACGACTCTTCCGGCCACGTCATAGATCCTGAGCCGGGTCCGCCAGCCATGCGGGCCGGCGTACTTGATGATGACCATGTTCACGCCACCCGGGCACTCGGGACAGAAGATGTTGACCTTGTTAGAGTCGGAATCCACTATTTCCAGCTTCGCCTCTGCAAGCAGGGTATCCGGGATGCACTGGGGCGTCCGGACATCCTCATAGGGAAGAGCCGGACTCCTGGGCCAGATAGAGTAACCCGAGAGATAGGGCGGGCCGGGACCCGCCTGGGACACGATGCCGGTGACGGTGACAATGTCACCCATCACCAGGTTGGTCCAGGTGGGATCACTCTCGAAAGCCCTGGCCATGTCGAATACTTCGATACCGCCGGACCCGTCATTGACCGTGATCTCGCGCGAGCCTTCCCTGCCTGTAACCCTGCCTGTAACCCTTACCAGCCGGCCCTCGTTGATCTCACTGCCCACGCCGCCGGTAACCATGACCTCGGGATCGACATTAAGGGTATCGGATGGCCTGACATTGGTAAGTCCGCCTTCGCTGTACACGATCTCGGTCACCGCGCCGTCACCGCCTGAGAGTATGTATTCCTCTACCACACCCCTCACGGTGATGGTGTCACCGAGACCGACAGGCACCTGGCCGATGCCGAAGGTGAATATGTTGACCCCACAGGGATCACCATCGAGTCCGCGGATGAACATCGAGGTCTGGGATGTTACGAATATGCCGGCGGGGCACGTGAGGACACCGGTCACGGTTACGGTCTGGTCAACTAGCCAGGAGTATCCCGTGGCGGGATCATAGTCCTGAACCTCGCAGACGGTTTCCGCATAGCCCGGCTGATGCGCGAGAAGCGGTAGAAGAAAAGACAAAAAAAGAAAGAGACTCTTAAAGTTTCTCAAATCACGCACTCCTTAGCAACTTTGAATCCTAATCCAACTCCGGCATTTAGTCAACCAAAATATTGGGCAGCCGGTGGGCCGACCAACCTGTGTCCCGGCCGGCCCGTGCTCAGAGGCCAAGCTCTTTCTGAAGCCGCTTCAATCTCCCTATCTCGGCGTCGCCCTTGTCGGCAGCTTTATCCAGCGAACTCTGTATGTCCGCGCCACCCCTGAGGACGGCTTCTATGGCGCGCTCCCCCAGGTACCTCCTGCCCGCGTACCAGCCCGCTATCTTGGGCTCGAAGCTGGCGTACTCGAGCTGGCCGAGGGCATCTCTCAGGCCCGGGTACTGCTCGAATTCGGCCATCAGCACTTCGGCTTGGAAGGCGCTCCTGCGGATAGGGGCATAGCCGGTACCGGCCGCCCAGCGGGCCGTCTGATCGGTATCGGTGAACCACTTTATGAAAGTCCAGGCCGCGTCCCGCTCGCGCTGGGTCGACTTGGAGAAGATCACCACATTGGTTCCGGCGATGGTGACCCCGCGTTGCTTCTGACCCGGAAGGGGAGCTATGCCCAGCTCGAAGTCGTACTTGCCGCGCATGAAGGCCAGCGAGACCGTCGAGCCCTCGATCATCCCCACCTTTCTGGCGAGAAAGTCGTTCTGGTACTCATACCCGGCGGCGATGAAGCCGACATCCCCGGCGAGCAGTTTCTGCATGAAGGCCAGGGCCTCGGCGCCCTCGGAGCTATTGAAGGCGGCGCGCTGGCCCGTGGCATCGAGAAAGCTCCCGCCGTTCTGGAGAAGCAGGTTACCGAACATCCAGACATTCACCTGCCCGGCCGTACCCCAGATCTCGGGATAGCCATCATTGTCGAAGTCTTTGGTTATGATCTGTGAGAAGGAGAAATATTCGTCCCAGTTCTCGGGCGGATGTTCGCGGTCCAGGCCCGATTCTTCGAAGAGGTCCTTATTATAGAAGAGGGTCCTCACGCTCTTGTTGAAGGGAAAAGACCAGATGACGCCGTCCCACTGGTTGTTCCTGATGAAGACCGGCAGGATGTCATCAAGGCTCTCCTCACTCAACCCATTGGGTCCCCTGATGAGATCTTCGATGGGAATTATACTCTTGCTCATGATGAGCTCGATGGTCCAGTTCTCATAGGCCTGGGCCATCACCGGGGGTTTGCCCGCCGCGACCGCCGCCATGATCTTCTGGCTCAAGGCCGTGTAACGGCCCATCGAGACCGACTCGATCTCGATATCGGGATGGGTCTCGTTGAACTCGTTGATGAGACTTGTGAGCACCTTGCCCAGGGGCCCGCCCATGCCGTGCCAGAAGGTGACCTTGACCACGTCTCCATCATCACCACTGCCGCCACAGGTCGCGAGGAACACGAGGCAGCAGCAAAGCGCCAGCCTGGCTGCGACCCTATCCTTTGATACCGCTCTTGGCATAGCTTTCTATCACCTGCTTCTGCGCAATGAAGTAAATTATGATCACGGGTGTTATACAAAACGTGGCCGCCGCCATCATGAGGCCATACTCGGTCCCCTGCTCCTGCGCGAAATAGGACAGTCCCACCTGGATGGGCCTCAACTTGTCGCTGTTGGTCATGATCAGGGGCCAGATGAAGCTGTTCCAGGATCCCAGGAGGGCGAAGAGCCCTATGGTAATGAGCGTGGGCTTCGAAAGCGGAACCAATACGCGCCAGAGGAAGCCCAGGCGGCCGCAGCCATCTATCAGCGCCGCGTCATAGTAATCGTCGGGTATGGTACGGAACTGCTGCCTTAAGAGAAAAATGCTGAAGATCTGGGCAAGCCACGGGACTATGAGCGCCATGTAGGTATCCACCCATCCCAGCTTCGACAATATGATAAAGGAAGGAACCAGGTAGACAGCCTGCGGTACGATCATCATGCTAAGAAAGAATATGAAAATGGTCTCCCGGCCGGGAAAGTCGAACTTGGTGAATGCATAAGAGGCCAGCGCCGATGTCATAAGCACCCCCAGGACGATGCATGCCGCCATGAAGAGGGTGTT
>JAUXGG010000173.1 GCA_030622265.1 Candidatus Eiseniibacteriota bacterium | reverse complement strand
CTCTTGGTGGTCTTCCTTTTCGTGGTCTTTCTCTTGGTGGTCTTCCTTTTCGTGGTCTTTCTCTTGGTGGTCTTCTTCTTCGTGGTCTTTCTCTTGGTGGTCTTCCTCTTCGTGGTCTTTTTCTTTGTGACCTTCCTCTTGGTGGTCTTCTTCTTTGTGACCTTCCTCTTGGTGGTCTTCTTCTTTGTGACCTTCCTCTTGGTGGTCTTCCTCTTGGTGACCTTCTTCTTGGTCACCTTCCTCTTCGTGGTCTTCTTCCTCTTGGTCACCTTCTTCTTCGCCGTCTTCTTCCTTGCAGTTCTCTTGACTGCGCTCATTCCGACAGCCCCCTTTCTCTCAGTTGGCCCTCCTGAACCCGGCGCATTCAGTGTGTGGCAACCGCCGAGCTTCCTGGAGGGAAACCGTTTCCGATCACACTCCTTGCGTGCATTGCATAACTTTTGTAATTCATTGTCAAGCTTTTTAACGAGCTTTCTTGAGTTTTATCACTTTTTGCTCGCGAGTGTTTTCTCGACGATCTCACCAATCTCAGCTGGTGTTCCTGCAACCGGGATTCCGGCAGCTTCGAAAGCTTCAACTTTTTCCTCAGCTGTCCCCGTTCCACCGGAGATGATTGCACCGGCATGACCCATGCGTTTTCCGGGTGGAGCTGTTCTGCCCGCGACAAAAGCTACAACCGGTTTGCTGACTGATTTCGTAACATAAGATGCAGCTTCTTCTTCATCGGTTCCGCCGATCTCACCGATCAAAACGATGATCTCGGTTTGACTGTCACCCTCGAATGCTTCAAGCGCGTCGATGAAGTTGGTGCCTATGATCGGATCGCCTCCGATGCCTATGCAAGTTGACTGGCCGATCTCCCTGCTGGTCAACTGGTAAACAACCTCGTAGGTCAGCGTGCCGCTTCGGGAGACCACGCCCGCCGGGCCGGGCTTGTGAATCCTGCCAGGCATGATACCGACCTTGGTCTCGCCCGGAGTTATGATGCCCGGACAGTTGGGACCGATCAGCCTGGTCCCGCGCTCCTTCAGATACCCGCTTAATGAGACCATCTCCAGGGTCGGAACTCCCTCGGTGATGCAAACGATTAGCCTGATGCCTGCATCGCACGCCTCATACATGGCGTCCGCCGCGGCAAAGGAAGGCACATATATCACCGATGTGTTCGCGCCGGTCCTGGCAACCGCCTGCTCGACCGAATCAAATACCGGTATACCTTCAACATCCTGCCCGCTCTTACCGGGAGTCACTCCAGCGACGACGTTCGTGCCATACTCTTTCATCTGGAGTGAGTGGAACTTACCGTCCCTGCCGGTGATTCCCTGAACAACGACCTTAGTGTCTTTTCCGACAAACACTCCCATCGCTTACTCTCCCTCCTTGCTGAGTCGTATGGCTTCCTTAACGCCATCGTCCATCGTGTTGACAGATACGACATCGACTTTCTTCAGGATCTTCCTGGCCTCATCCTCATTGGTACCCGTCAGTCTGACAACAACAGGAACCTTTATGTCCATCTTCCCCAGGGCCTCGACGATTCCGTTTGCGACATCATCACATCTGGTGATGCCGCCGAAGATATTGAAGAAGATCGCGCGCACATTCTCGTCCGAGAGAATTATCTCCACCGCCGTCATGACCTTCTCAGGACTCGAGCTTCCCCCGATGTCGAGGAAGTTGGCAGGCTCGGCGCCGTAGAGCTTGACCATATCCATCGTACCCATGGCAAGGCCTGCACCGTTCACGATGCAGCCGATGCTGCCGTCGAGCTTAACATAACTGAGTCCCATCTCCCTTGCCTTGGTCTCGTACGGACTCTCGGCGCCGAGGTCTCTCATCTTCGCAATCTCGGGTCTACGGTAGAGCGCGTTATCGTCTATGTTGATCTTGGCATCAAGCGCGATCATCTCATTGTCCGGTGTTCTCACGAACGGGTTGATCTCCGCAAGCGAGGCATCCACGCCGGTGAACACATCGTAAAGCTGCATAAGCACCTTTGCCGTCTTCATGGCAAGCTTGCCATCCGACATGATCTTGAAAGCCAGGTTTCTTGCTTCGTAAGGCATCAGGCCCCTTGCGGGATCGACCTGGTACTTGTGGATCTTCTCGGGCGTCTCCCTCGCGACTTCCTCGATGTCCACCCCACCCGCGGAACTCACCATGAACACGGGCTTCTTGGACTTGCGATCGACAATCACGCCGAGGTAGTACTCATCCTCCACGTCCAGGCACTCACCCACCAGCACCTTCTTGACCGGGAGTCCCTTGATTTCCATCGACAGGATCTTCGATGCGACCTCGTTGGCCTCCTCGGGTGTATCGGCGAACTTGATACCGCCGGCCTTGCCGCGCCCGCCGACATGGACCTGGGCCTTGATTACGACTTTCTTTCCTATTTCCCTGGCTATCGAGCCAGCCTCTTCAGGGCTGGTAGCCACCTTGCCGGAGGGGATCGGAATCCCGAAGCTGCCGAAGATCTCCTTGGCCTGGTACTCATGTAACTTCAATTTCTTACCCCCTTGTCTCCATGAGGTCCTTCACAACGGATTCGATGTTGGGCGTCCCGATCTCACTCAGCTCATAACCCACCCTGACAATCGGAACACCTACCTTGACGATCTTTGCAATATCGGCCGGCGAACCGTTCACGACCACATCCGCACCGCTCGCCTCTATGGTCGCCTCAAGATCACGTATCTGCGCGTCCCCGTAGCCCATCGCCGGAATCAGATTGCCTATCTGCGTGAACTTATCCAGCGTCGCCTTGATGTCACCGACTGCGAAGGGACGAGGGTCGATACACTCGGCGGCGCCGTATTTCTCAGCCGCCACGATACCGGCACCGTAACCCATGTCCCCGTGGGTCAGCGTAGGTCCGTCCTCGACAACAAGCACGCGCTTGCCCTTTATCAGGTCGGGCTCATCAACTGTGACCGGAGATTCGGCCATGATGATCGCCGCACCGGGGTTGACTTCCTTTATCAGGTGAATGACCGCCTCGACGTCCTCCTTGGGGGCGGTATCGACCTTGTTCACGACAATGACGCCCGCCATCCTGAGATTGGCTTCTCCCGGATGACTGGTTGTCTGGTGCTGCACTCTGTGGGGATCCGCGACAACTATGTTGAGGTCCGGCTTGTAGAACGGAAGATCGTTGTTACCTCCGTCCCACAGGATGACGTCGGCTTCGGCTTCGGCCTGCTTGAGAATGGCCCCGTAGTCCACGCCCGCGTATACGATCCATCCTCTTTCGATGTGGGGCTCGTACTCCTCCCGCTCCTCGATGGTGCACTTGTGCCTGGCGAGATCGTCGTAGGTGGCGAACCTCTGTACGGCCTGCTCGGCAAGATCGCCGTAGGGCATCGGATGCCTTATCACCACAAAGGTCTTACCCATGGCCTCAAGCACCTCACAGACCTTCCTTGTGGTCTGGCTCTTGCCCGAGCCTGTTCTTGTCGCGCACACCGAGACGACAGGTTTGCTCGAGGGTATCCAGGTCGACCGGGCCCCGAGCAGTATGAAGTCGGCGCCTGCCGCGATCACGCGAGATGCCTTGTGCATCACATCTATATGGGGAATGTCACTGTAAGAAAACACGACCTCATCGATCTCTTCGCGCTTGATTATGTCCTCGAGTTCGCTCTCCTCGTGTATGGGTATGCCTTTGGGATAGAGTTTGCCCGCAAGTGACGGGGGATACATCCTCCCGGTTATGTTGGGGATCTGAGTCGCGGTGAAGGCAACCACCTCGTGCTCGTCCTTGTCCCGGAAATACACGTTGAAGTTGTGAAAATCGCGGCCGGCCGCTCCCATTATCAGGACTCTGCTTTTCGGCACGAGCGTACCCCCTTCATGTTAGTTGTGGATATTCATCCTCTTCTGGATTACCAACCCTTAACTTAGCCTGACCCCGCTCTATAGGCAACCGCTGATTCCGCCCTAAGTCCCCCCCGCGAGGCGAATTCCGATGCCGAACAGCCACCCGGGCACCGGGATTCCGGAATTCGTGGTCATACCGAAGAACTTACCGGGGTTGAGTATCCTGATCCTGTCGGTTTCACGCTTTATCACCTTGAAGTCCCTGTGGTAGTCGCCGAGCGCAAGCCTGGAATGGGAACTGTTCCAGATACCCAACCCATACGGCGTTCCTCCCAGGCCGGCAGCCAGGGCAACTACCTTTGCCGTAGCGGGTACGTCCCTCACGAGCAGGCCGTGGCACCCCTCCTGGAGACGGCCGGCTCTTATCATCACCCGGCCGCTCCTCACCAGGGTGTACTCACACATCAGGTTCCTATCGTCCGCTACCGGCCTCATGAGATCGATAAAGCGCGCAAGCCGGTCTGTTCCGACTATGGCTTCTCCGGCGAGGACGATCGACTGTTCGCCGTCCGGATCCATATGTGAGAAATACGCGTCCCAGGGACCGCTATCCTCACCGAGATTCTCGATCTCTATCCCCGCGCGCGCCGCCTCTGCCTTCACGGTCGCTGCGAACTCCTCGATCCTTCCGGCGGTTCCCTCTTCGGCAGCAACAACGAAAGCCACGTTCCGGTTCCCCAGGTTCCACCTCCCCGCCAGGACGGCGGCCAGGTTCTTATCTACCATCTTCACAAGATGCGGGGGACGCTCCATCCGCGAGAAGAACTCGAGGAGACCGCAGCCATCCTCAGGTTCCCTCAGGTGGAATATGTGACAGCACCGCCTGTCCGGAAGGTCTCGTACGGAAAAGGTCACCCCGGTTACTATGCCGGCCTGGCCCTCGGTCCCCGTGAAGCTGCGGATCGAGTACCTGCCATCGCCCTCTCCCGCGTCGAGCAGGATCCCGGAAGGTAGCGCGACCTCCATCGACCTTATCTGGCTGCCGAAGCTGCCCCATGCATGCGTGCCCACACCCAGACCGCCCGTGCTCACCCATCCGCCGACGCTGCTTAAAGCGGCACTTGATGGATAAGCGCACAGACCGAGTCCCTCTTTCCTCAACTCATCTTCGAGGCCT
>JAUXGG010000309.1 GCA_030622265.1 Candidatus Eiseniibacteriota bacterium | reverse complement strand
GACCCTGCGCAAGGGCAAGGTACACACTTGGTATTACTTCAGCGACCGGGTTGCCTTTGTATTTGAGGGCAACATAATACAGAAGGTAGTCGATCTCCTGCCCAGTTCCTAGAGGCTCAAGAGATTGCTTCGACCCCCTTCCCTCTTGTTCTGAGCTTATTCCCTCTTGTTCTCAGCTTATTCCCACCAGCGGTAAGATCTCATCAAGTGAATCGATGACGGGCACTCCCGGCAGGGCCACCGAGAACTCTTCCGCAGAGAGCAGCCCGGCGCGGGCGATGAACCTGATGCCCCCCCGCTTCGCGGCAAGTCCGTCCTTGCGGCTGTCCCCGACGAATACCACCCGGTCAGGCGTCGCGCCGAAGGTTTCCATGGCGAAACGGAAGTGGTCAAGCCCCTTCTGGAATCCGGGCCGGAATCCCATGACCAGGTCGAATTCCAGGCCCCTGAACCTGAGGACCTCGGCGATCAGTTCCTCGTAGTTTCCGCTGGAGATACACACCTTGATCCCGTGCCGCCTGATTCTTGCCAGGGCGTCCGGCGCATCCGGAAAGAGTTCGAAATCAAACAGGCTCTCACGCTTCTTCCCCTCGAAAGCGCTGACAGTGGATTCGTTGCGGGCATCACCCGGGGCGATCAGCTCCATCTGCTTCACAAACGGTAAACCGGTGGTGTCGATATACGCCCGTCTGGCCTCATCCGGATCCATGGAGTAATGTTCCGCGAGAAGGCCCGCGGCCAACTGGGTAAGAAAGGACATGGAATCCACGATGGTGCCGTCAAAATCGAATATGGCGACTTCGAGCGGGCTCAACGCTCACCGCTCCGGCCGGCCCTCGAAGCGAAATGGAGACGCTGAAAGGTGGAGATCTGCGACACCACCGCTATGGCGATCATCCCGTAGAAGATCGCATTGCT
This sequence comes from Candidatus Eiseniibacteriota bacterium, assembly GCA_030622265.1. Classification (GTDB taxonomy): domain Bacteria; phylum Arandabacterota; class Arandabacteria; order Arandabacterales; family Arandabacteraceae; genus JAUVJV01. The sequence continues at coordinate 2,535 of JAUXGG010000309.1, read as the reverse complement.
CCACACCAGGGCGAGGGCTGTCGAGACGATAAGTATGGCGAGCTTCTCCTTGCGCTCTGCGATTCCCACTCCCTGTACCGACGGTACCGCGCCGGAGCTCTCGGCCTTGGCTCTTACATAGCTCGGCATCAGCATGCTGAAATAGCACAGCAGGCCCAGCCAGAAGGGCGCATACCCTCCGTAGCAGAGACCGAAAACGTAGAGGAACTCCGAATACCTGTCGGCGGTGTGATCGAGCAGGGTGCCCAGCGTGGTGGCGCTGCCGGATGCCCGGGCAACACTTCCATCCAGCATGTCTACGAATACCGAGGCCACCAGGAGACCGAGCCCCAGCCCGAGACTCCGGTTGGCGAATGCGAGCGCGGCGGCGGCGGCAAGAATCACGGAGAAGAGCGTGACCAGATTGGGTGAGAGACCCACCCTGTCAAGAAGGGACCCGGCGGGCCCCAGCAAGGACTCATAACCGCTTCTGATTCTCTTGTTTATGCCTGACATGACACTCCCTGTGGGCAGCGCAGTCCATACTAGTGAGGCTCCCGGCCTTTGTCAAGGTAACTACACTTTTAGTTGCATGGTCAAACCGTGGCCACTGCTGCAAAAAGACTTAAGGGTCCACCCGAAGGGGTCACCGGAAGAGACCACCTGAGGAGGCCACCGTATCCCTTTTTTGATTGGTTCCCCCGGCGGCCGTCACTATAATCTGAATTGCGTGGCGTGTGTCATGTGTCCGGCTTGATGTGGTCTTACTCCCGCGACTTGCTGAAGCCACAGTGGCAGGACGGATTGAGCGGAATTGCAGGATAGCCTGAGCCCGGAGGTCCGCACGTGACAGGAACAGGAAAGAAACCGACACTCTATCCGGCGGTGGCGGGCTTCGCTACGGGGTTCGCGGCGCTGACGCTCTACCATGCCTGGTCCGGGGTGTTTCCGCCGGTATTCGCCAGCCGCTCGCTTACCGGCATGTGGACAGGTGTTTGCCTGCTGCTCGGCATTCTCCTGGGGAGCCTCTACTTTAAGAGCCGGTCTGAACGGCTGCGTTCGAGGCCGAATGTTTTTGTTTTCATGCAGGCCGCCCTTGGCATAGCATCCGTGCTGGCCATGCGGCTCCTCGTCTCCCTGGCCGGCCTTCCCGGGGCGCTCGCATCCGCCGGTGGATCTTCCGCTGCGGTCGCAGCGATCCTGGGCGGACTGCTCTCCTTTGGTATTCTCTTTGTGCCCGCCTTTCTCTTGAGCGGGCTCCTTGCATATGGCCTGGGTTCGCGTCATTTCTCAATCTTCCTTTTTCTCGGCTGTGCCCTGGGTGCATTGGGCCAGGCGTTCCTGATTGCCCCCACCGGCGGGCTCTGGTTATCCTGCCTGGCGGGTTCGGGCATTGTGATAGCCAGCGGGCTGATCGGATTCTTCGCGGTGAGACCGGCCGTCGAGCCGGAGACCGGTGAATCGGGCGCCGGGATGGGTCCCGGCCGTCTGATCGCACTCTGCTATGGCGGTTACCTCCTGTCGGCCGTGCTCTTCGCCGTTCTCGCAAGCCGCCTGATATTCCTATGTGCCGGCCATACGGTCCAGGCCTCGTCCATCACAGCCGCGACGTTTTTTGCAGGCCTGGCTCTGGGCTCGGCGCTCTCGTTCGGACCTCTTAAGGATCGGTTGAGCACTGTGACCTGGCTGGGAGCCGCCGCAGGACTGAGCGGGCTTTTCGGGCTCGCGATAGGCCGCCAGGCGCCTTCCCTCCCCCTGACCTTCTTGAGCCTCGCCGGAGATGGCACGGCGACCTGGTCCGGCCTGCTTACCGTTTACTGGACGCTGGCGCTCTTGTGGTTGCTACTTCCCGGGATCCTCATCGGAAGCACCCTCCCGTCGGTCGCGTACAAAACACCCACCCGGGGTGGACAGGGCTGGGGACTCACGGCAGCCGCGGCAGGAGTGCTTCTCGCCCTGCTGGGGACTTGCTTTCTTCCCTCTCCGGAATGGAGCCTGAAAACTCTCCTCACCCTCCTCCCATGGCTGAGCATCGGCCTGGGTGTGATCATGCTCGCGATGTCCCGTGCCGGACGAGGCCGGCGAGTCTTCGTGGCCGCCTGCATCTTATTGGCCGCCGCTGCTGTGACTGCCACCTTGCCGGCTTGGAACGCGGGCCTGCTGACGTCTGGCGTCTATATCAGGCCTGCCCGGTTCGCGGAAACGCAAGGATTGCGCGCTTTGCTCTCGGAGGCTGAGGTAATCGCCTATGGGGAATCGCCGGGGGGAGTGATCTCGGTTGAGAGAACTCCGGATGCAATAACAGTAAAGGCGAACGGAGCCGTCAGGGCCTTGACCGCCGGCAACGGAGTGTCCGAGCGAATGTCCGCGCACATACCGCTCTTGCTGCATGGCCGGCCACGCAGCCTCCTGGTGCTTGGGTTCGGAACGGGAGGAAGGCTCGCCGCTGCAGAGACCCATCCTCTTGAGAGAATCGAGTGCGTGGAGGGAATGCATGTATCCGGACAAACCTTGAGGCCATTTGCATCGCAAAGTCGGAGGCCAAGCGGTCTTAGG
>JAUXGG010000284.1 GCA_030622265.1 Candidatus Eiseniibacteriota bacterium | reverse complement strand
TTGCATCGGAGATTACACCTTTGGGTCGGTGACAAGACAATGAACGAAGGAGGCGTGATATGGTAGTTCTCTTCGAATTCGCGAATCTGCGCCCGGCGTGCTCCCGCATCACCGAAGAGGCAGTTCTGAACGAACACTTCGATGAGTCTGCTGATTACACTCTTTGATATGTACCCTTTCTCCACATTCCGGACGGCAGAGTGGAGCATCGCCACCAGGAACTCATATTTCTTCTCCTGCACGCTCCGGAGGTTCTCCGAATCCTCCTCGACGAACGCCTTGTGAAGATAGCGATCGAGTCTTCCGGTTAACCACCCACGCAGATGGCTATGCCCACTTATCCTTGTCAGCGTCCCGATTACAAACTTCCGCCGCTCCTCTTCCAGCCTGCTTCTCAGACTTTCTCTTGAGCTGCCTGACTTTTTCCCTGCGGTTCCGCGCGCTTGCCCGGCTGGCCCGGTGATACGCTCAATGCCGGATGCGTCATCTGCCCGGATCCCCTGACCGTCATCGCCAAGGGTGTCTGCTTCTCTTGTAGGCACGAAGACCACCCCCTCGCCAGAACAGAGTAGCATGATCCATGGGTCGCGTCAAAACTTCCGGGGCCAATGCGGGATCCGCGGTCCATTACAAAACGGCTCGATGGGTTTGGCAGGAGTCAATCAGCCTTCCTGAAGGTGAGACTCCCGTTCTTGGGGTCAAGGTCGACCTCTATGGTATCGTCTTCCGTGAACTCGCCTTCGAGTACCTTGAGCGCGAGCGGATTCTGGATTTGTTTTTCGATGGCCCGCCTCAAGGGCCTGGCACCGAAGGCCGGATCGAAACCTTCCCGTGCGATGTAGTCCTTGGCCCGGTCGGTCATCGCGATGCCCAGGGAGCGCTCCTTGAGACGGTCGCTTAGATGCGCCAGCTGCAGATCCACGATCTGCTTGATCTCATCGAGACCCAGGCTGTTAAATAACATGGTCTCATCGACGCGATTCAGGAACTCCGGCCTGAAGTGGCTCTGAAGGGCCTCCATCACCCGTTTCTTCATTTCCTCCTCATCGCCGGCCAGGTCTCTTATCCACTGGCTTCCGATATTGGAGGTCATGATGATCACGGTGTTCTTGAAACTCACGGTCCTGCCCTTGCCATCGGTCAGCCGGCCGTCGTCCAGGATCTGGAGCAGGAGATTGAAAACATCCTGATGCGCCTTCTCGATCTCATCGAAGAGGATCACGGAATAAGGCTTCCTGCGGGTGGCCTCGGTGAGATAGCCGCCTTCCTCGTACCCCACGTAGCCCGGGGGCGCCCCGATAAGGCGGGCAACCGAGTGGCGTTCCATGAACTCGGACATGTCGATGCGCGTCAATGCCTTCTCATCGTCGAAGAGAAACTCGGCCAGCGCCCTGGCAAGCTCGGTCTTCCCCACTCCGGTTGGCCCGAGGAAAATGAAAGATCCGATCGGCCGGTCGGGATCCTGTAGCCCCGCCCTGGCGCGCCTCACGGCATTGGATACGGCTTCGATCGCATGATCCTGGCCCACGACCCGCTCCTTCAGCCGGTCTTCCATCTCGATCAGCTTCTGGACCTCCCCTTCCATCATTCGCGCAATGGGGATTCCGGTCCATCGTGAGACGATCTCGGCTATGTCCTCCTCGTCCACCTCTTCCTTGAGCATCTTCTTGTCCTTCTGAAGATCCTGAAGCCGCCGGCCCTCCTCCTCAGCCTGCTTGCCCAGTTCAAGGAGCGTGCCGTACCTGATCTCCGCGACCCTGTCCAGATTGCCAGTACGCTCCGCATCCTCGGCTTCGGCCTTGAGGTTCTCGGTCTCCTCCTTGAGTTTCCTTATCTTCTCTATTATCTCCTTCTCCGCCTGCCAGTGGGCCTTCATCCCCTTGCTCTGCTCGCCGAGCTCGGCTATCTCGCGATCCACTTTGGCGAGCCTCTCCTTTGAGGCCTTGTCCTTCTCCTTGGAAAGCGCCTGCTTCTCGATCGTAAGCTGCATGATCCGGCGCTCCACCTCGTCTATCTCGGTAGGAAGGGAGTCTATCTCGATTCTTAAGCGAGACGCCGCTTCGTCCATGAGATCGATGGCCTTGTCCGGCAGGAACCTGTCGGTGATATAGCGGTGCGAGAGCACGCTGGCCGCGACAAGGGCGGCGTCCTTGATCTCGACGCCGTGGTGCACCTCGTAGCGTTCCTTGAGGCCCCTTAAGATGGCAATGGTATCCTCGAGGGATGGCTCTCCCACCACTATGGGTTGGAACCTCCGCTCGAACGCCGGATCCTTCTCGATCCGTTTTCTGTATTCATCGATCGTTGTGGCGCCGATTGCCCTCAGCTCTCCCCTTGCCAGGGCGGGCTTCAGCATATTGGAGGCATCGACCGCGCCCTCTGCTCCACCCGCGCCAACAAGAGTGTGAAGCTCATCGATGAAGAGGATCACGCTTCCCCCGGCTTCCTCGATTTCCTTCAATACAGCCTTCAGCCTGTCCTCGAACTCACCCCGGTACTTGGATCCCGCCACCAGGGCGCCGATGTCCAGGGCAACCACTCGCTTGTTCTTCAAAGTCTCGGGCACGTCACCTTTCATCACGCGCTGCGCGAGGCCTTCGACGATGGCGGTTTTTCCCACACCGGGCTCCCCTATCAAGACCGGGTTGTTCTTGGTTCTGCGGGAAAGGACCTGCACCACGCGCCTGATCTCATCATCCCTGCCGATCACCGGATCGAGTTTTCCCTTCCTCGCAAGTTCGGTGAGGTCCCTCGCGAAACGCTGGAGGGCCTGATACTTGTCCTCGGGAGCCTGGTCGGTAACCCTCTGGCTTCCCCTTATCTCGACCAGGGCCTGGTATACGCTGTCCCTGGTCACGCCGTTGCGGCCAAGGACATGGCTTGCCTTTGAGTCGCTCTCTGTAACTCCAACCAGAAGATGCTCGGTGCTTACGAATTCATCCTTCAGGCGTTCCATCTCCTTGAAGGCCGCGTCGATCACCTTCTTGAGAGACTGGGCCATGTAGGCGCCTGCTTCGGCGGCCCCATAGACCTTGGGGATCTTGTCAATCTCGGCCGCCAGGCCTGAGGCTATGGCATCCACACTCGCTCCCACCTTCTTCAAGATGGGCACGACTATCCCATCCTCCTGCTTGAGTAATGCGGCGAGGAGATGTTCAGGCCCTATTTCCTGGTTATTGTACTCGCCCGCCATGCGCTGCGCATCCGCCATGCTCTCCTGTGCCTTGATTGTGAATCTGTCGAGCCTCATCAGAACTCCCCCCTTCCAAAGCGCTCCGCCTTGCCGCGCCTGTATGAGATACGAGGCCTGGGCTTAAAGATCCAGAATATGAGTATACCTCCCAGAAAACCCCCGACGTGCGCCCACCAGGCCACTCCTCCACCCGTGTTGCGAACAAGAGCCGACGCCGCGCCGTTCAGGAACTGAAGCACCAGGTAGAACCCCAGCACCACCAGTGCCGGAAGCTCGATGAACTGCCAGAAAAAGAACAGAGGTAACAGGACCAGGATGCGGGCCCGTGGATAGGAAATCAGGTAGGCCCCGAGCACCCCTGAGACGGCGCCGCTGGCTCCTATGGCCGGAAGCGTGGAGCCTGTATTGAACATATAATGGGCGAGGTTACCGATCAGGCCGCACAGGATGTAGAAAACAAGGAAGCGCAGGTGTCCCAGCCTGTCCTCGACATTGTCACCGAATATCCACAGGTACCACATATTACCGATGAGATGGAGCCAGCCGCCGTGAAGGAACATCGATGA
>JAUXGG010000205.1 GCA_030622265.1 Candidatus Eiseniibacteriota bacterium | reverse complement strand
TGAGGAAGAACTTGGCGATGTCGCGAACCGGGTACTCGAGCTTGAGCACCACCGAGGCATTGTTGATGTTGGTACCGAAGGTGTCATACCTGTTCTTGAGGTACATCGAGGGGCTCAGGACCAGCACCCGGACCTTGTTTATGATGGTCTCGAACCCGCTGGTGGGGGAGATCACCTTGATCTCGGGGTTCTCCTCAAGCAGCCGGATCAGGTTGTAGTGAGTCTTGGACACGTGCCGGAAACCGCTGTCCCAGAACTCGCATATCTCGACATTGTTCTGCAAGCACCACTTTATGAGCTTGGACATCCCCGCGGTGTGATCATAGTGGGGATGGGTCGCGCACACAAAGTTGAGCTTCTTTATCCCGAGCGCCTTAATGGCCGCGATGGTCTTGTCTCCCTTGTAGCAGTCGACCACCGCACCCGTCTTCTTCCCATGAGCCGGCGGGAACCGCACCACCACCGCATCGCCATCACCCACGTTGAGCATCACGACGGCCAGAGACTCGTCTCTTATCTTTGTCGTCGATGGCATGGTATCACCTCTTTCCCTTCCAGACTCTCATCCTGATTATCCTGGAGAGCTTGTCCCTGTCTTGCTTGTTCCGGCCTGCTCGTTGGGCGGTCAGGTTGTAGAAACGCTCCTTTATCTCGTTTCTGGCCTGCTCGCGCGACTCGTCGGCCGCTTCGATGAGGTGCTTCTCTGCGGCCACATCCCTCTCTATGACCTTTCTCCCCAAATAGGCCTCGTTCAGGCTTGACCCATCTTTGATGAAAAACACATCACCCTCTTTGAGTTTCCGCGGGGCCTTGAAGCCGACGTAGGCCTCGAGCTTCCAGACCGTGATGGCTTCCTCCACTTCATCGCCCCAGGTGTCTATCCCGAGATCGGTCCCGGCAAAGTCCGGAAGCCGGGGCGCTCTCAAGATGCGGGCCTTTCCGTTTTCCATGATTTCATCCACCACCACCCGCTCCGCTTTCTCATTCACGCCGGCACCCTGCCCGGCCTGCTGCGTTGTGGGGGCAGGGATCGCCTTCTTAACCTGGCTGGCCGGCGCGGTCTGCCTGCTCGCCGCAGCCCGTCTCGGCCGTGCTTTCTTCAGTGCCGTGGTGGTCTTCCGCTTGGCCGGTGCGGACTTCTTTCGCTTCGCAACGGGCCTGGTGCGCCTGCGAACGGTTTTCTTCCTAACCATAGATGCATCCCTCCTTTTCATGGACAGATGTAATCCGGCACAAGACCTGATGGCATTGGAAATTCGCGCTCCAACCATCCTATAGCACATACCCGCCGCAGAGGTCAAGATATCACTGCTGCTCGTATGACATTACTCGGGCATCGCGCTCTCAGACATCTGTCCGGCAAGCCGGACAGGCGCCATCCTTACAGTAATCTGGGGGGGGGGGAGGTTTACTTCCCGGGGCGGAATGGGCTGGATCTCGTCTGGAGTGACAGGATCAGAAAGAAGCGATATTGGGTCTCCGTGCTTCCCAGCCGAGCCACCTACCCTAAGAGGAGGCTGCCAACCCCTCCTAAAAATGATCTGAAGCACGCAGCCAAGAAACTACCCCATTCCCGAAAGCCCTGGAAGTAGCCGGTTGCATCACGATATGAAGAATGTTGACAGATGTCATCTCACTGTTGGAAAATAGGGAAGAAAGACGTATGAAGCCATGCACCCCCGGGTAACCGGCCGGTACTGTCCCGCCGACGGAGATGCCGGGCGTCGGGCTGTATCGGTTTTGGGGGTGGTCACCTGGAAGCTATACACATATCCATAACAGTCTCGCAGGTTGAGGAGTCAACATCATGAAGATTGCAATGATAGGCATAAAGGGCATACCCGCGACGTGGGGTGGAATGGATAAGATTGTGGAAGCGATGAGCATAGAGCTCGTGGAAAGAGGACACGAAGTCACCATTTACTGTAGGCCGTATTATGTGCCCGACCGCCGAAAGGAGTACAGAGGCGTAAAACTCGTTTACACGCCGACCATAAACACCAAGCACCTCGATGTTGCCATCCACAGCTTCACCTCCATCATGCACTGCCTGTGGCGTGATTTCGACATAGTGCATATCCATTCGATTCCTCCGGCAATTTTCGCAGGTCTTCCGCGCCTGTTCGGGAAAAAGACAATGGTCCAGGTTCACGGCCTCGGTTGGACAGATGTTACCTGGGGACCTTTTGTACGCTTCCTGATGAAGGTGTTCGAGTATCCCGCCGCGTATTGGTCCAATGTTCTGGCGACGGTGTCCGACCCGGCAGTCAAATACTTCGAAGACAAGTATGGCATCGATGTCAAGTATGTAACCTCGACAACGGAGTTCGGCGACCCGAGGCCACCCTGCAAGATGAAGGAACTCGGACTCGACCGGAACGGGTATCTGCTCTTCGTCGCCAGACTCACGCCGCAGAAGGGGCTTCATTACCTGCTCGAGGCCTTCAAACGGGTCAGGACGGACAAGAAGCTCGTGATAGCGGGCGCCGTCGACCCTGGTGACGGATTGGCCGACTATGTTGAAGATCTCAAGTCAATGGCCGATGATAGGACCATGTTTCTGGGCTGGATATACGGAGACCTTCTCGATGAACTACTCACAAACGCATTCCTCTTTGTTCTCCCCTCCGAGACAGAGGGGCTCTCGGTATCGCTCATCGAAGCCATAAACTTCGGGTGCGGCGTGCTTGTCAGCGATATCCCGGAGAACCTGGATGCGCTCCAAGACTATGGTTTCTCCTTTAAGAATGCCGATGTCGACGACCTGACGAAGACCATCCAGCACCTCGTTGACCATCCTGAACTCATTGAGGCAAAAAGGGATAAGGGGCGCGAATACGTGAGGAATCGTTACGGGATCAAGCCCGTCGTCGACAGGTTGGAGGAGATCTACACCGAAATGCTCGAGACGAAGTGACGCCTGTGATGCACATCCAGAATGAGACTGTCGTCCACCTGCGGGGCACTCACCTCGGTAGCACAATCTTGCCAGTCGCCCGCTCTTCTCCCGCAATGAGGCGGAAGAAGTAGACGCCGGGTGAGACCCGCCGACCGCTGTCACCGGCACAATCCCAGAGCAGCGTGTGGGTTCCGGCCCGATGGTATCTGTCTGCCAGGGTCTTCACATACTGTCCCTGCAACGAGAACAGGCTCAGAGAGACCTGTGTCTGCCGGGACACTTGGTAGGTTACTCTAACCCCTGAGCCATCCGGGACTGCCCAGCAGGAAACCTGCCCCGCCGGCGTGGAAGGAACCGAATCGGGTGCGCTCGTCCTCTTCTGCCGATTCAGTAGCCTGGCTGCCTGATCTTCTCCCAGAGCCGCGAGGGTTTCGTCCAGATTGGCACCCTTACCGCGGTTCTGGACCGCATAGTCGATTATGTCCGACATCATCTGACGCGTGATACACCATGGATATGTGCCGCATTTCCCACAGAGAAGATGGTTATTAAGAATGTACCAGCCGCCTGCAGCCACAACGCTGTCAATGTGCGTCAGGTACCACTCGAGGCTTCGCCACGATATGGACATCTGCGACCTGAGTGAGTAGGGATCGGCTGAATACGCAGCCAGATTGAGGCCCTCCTGGGTGCGATTGGAGTCGTAGTAGAGTCTGACCGCGTCCACGACCCGGGCATCGCAGTCATCGTGAGGGGCCGCGAAGTGTTTCGCAGAGAAACCTCTTGATTGAAGCTCCACCCGAGACTCCCGGAGCTCATAGTGAAGCGTGGAGTCATCCACCTCACTGAGCCTGCAATGGGTCATGGTGTGGCTGCCGATGTCCCAGCCTGATGCTTGAAGGATAGCCAGTTCCTCCCATGTCACATACTGTGTTGAATCTACCCACCCCGGCACAATGTACGCCGTACCGGTGATACCCTTACTCTGAAACAGAGGCATAGCGTCTGTGACAAGGGACCTGTGCCCATCGTCGAAGGTGAGCGTCATGACAGCGGAATAGGCGCTGACGGTCACATCCCTGCGCAGGACCCCGTGGGATCTCGTGGCGATCCAGGCGCTTATGGTATAATCACCAGGGTCATTGAAAATCGGACTTATGCTATTGCAGGTGGTATCAGCGAGCCCATCGCCGTTGAGGTCCCAGCTAGTACTGTCGATAGAGTCATATCCGCCAGATATGACCGCTTCAAAAGAAGTGCTGAAAGGCACCACTCCCCAGGCTGCGCCAGCCTCGACGCCCAGATTAAAGGGATCATGGCTGCATCCGGTAGGCTCAGCAGCGGATGTCGGGAGGTCGCTAGCCCTCACCGGCTGGATGCTGATAAGCGTCAGCAGCACCTTAACACACAGTACTCTCGCAATCCACTTAGATAGGCACATCCTATCGTTACCTTATGGAATCCTCACAGTCCACCTGTGATTGTACCATTGGGCTATGCGGGTTTTCAAGCACTGTATCTGTGAAACAAGCGGTTGCACCGCAGGATGTGGATTCCTTCCTGAGAATAGTGGCCGACCGGGAGCAGAAGGTGCAAGCGCTTGACATAACTGCATATATGCGCATATGCTTACCGGAGTGAACTT